>CAZHUZ010000001.1:0-2572 GCA_964535835.1 uncultured Candidatus Saccharibacteria bacterium
TTTCTTCGTCAGTGTGAATACGGAACGTTGGGTCTTCTTCAGCGAGACGCTGCAGAGCAATTCCCATTTTTTCCTGGTCGGCTTTTGACTTTGGCTCGACAGCAATCGATACCGGTGGGTCCTGGAAAGTAATTCCCTCAAGTGCGATTGGGTGTGCAACATCACTCAAAGTATGACCGGTAAAGGTTGTCTTGAGACCAACAACTGCAGCAATATCACCAGCGGTGATCTTGTCGATGTCTTCTCGTTTGTCGGCGTGCATACGAACGATACGTCCAACGCGCTCTTTTTCGCCCGTTGTTGTGTTCAGCACATAACTACCAGCGGTCAAAACACCTGAGTAAACACGCACAAAGATCAGACGACCGACAAATGGATCAGTTGCGATCTTGAATGCCAGTGCAGCAAGAGGCTCTTTGTCATCTGGCTTACGGCTAACTTCTTCGCCAGTTTTAGGGTTAGTACCCCAAATTGCATCAACATCGAGCGGACTCGGCAGATAATCAGCCATGATATCGAGCAATTTCTCGACGATAACACCACGACCATCACCACCCGTAACGAGGAAGAAGTCACCGGCGAGTACACGTTTGCGTAAAGCGCTCTTAAGCTCATCGATTGAAATTGATTCTTCACCTTCTTCGAGGAATCTCATCATCAAATCGTCGTCAGCTTCGACAGCATTTTCAACGAGAAGACTACGAGCATTTTTACATTTTTCGAGCATGTCAGCCGGAATTTCACCCTGAACAAGTTCATGATCGGCATAATCAGTGTACGTGTAGGCTTTCATATCGATCAGATCGACGACACCATTGATGTCTTTTTCAAAGCCAATTGGGATATGAACTGGAAAGGCATTACGGCTCAAACGACTATGGATACTCTCAAGCGATTTCCAAAAATCACCACCGGTTTGGTTAATCTTGTTGATAAAACAGATACGGGGCACGCCATATTTGTTGGCTTGACGCCAAACAGTTTCAGACTGTGCCTCAACACCCATCTTGCCATCGAAAATCGTGACCGCACCATCAAGTACGCGGAGACTTCGCTCAACCTCAGCGGTAAAGTCGATGTGTCCTGGTGTGTCGATGATGTTAATTTTGTGATCTTTCCAGAAACACGTTACGGCAGCAGAAGTGATCGTGATACCACGTTCTTTTTCCTGCTCCATCCAGTCGGTTGTCGCACCGTCACCAGCGCCGCGAACAACACCGATTTTGTGCGTCAGACCAGTTCGGTACAAAATACCTTCGGTTGTAGTAGTTTTGCCCGCGTCAATATGCGCAATAATACCGACGTTGCGGTACTGATTGAGCGGTACGTCTTTTTGAGTAGCCATAATTCTCCTTTTTTGAGTGATTTTATACGTCGTACAGTGCTAGGAAGCGCTGCAGAGCGGAGCGTGCTGTACGATTAGGTACTGCGAGCGAGCACCGTAAAGCGCTGATGCCGCAATGTGCGGCGATGAAAATTACGAACGAGCAAAGTGTGCGAATGCACGGTTAGCCTCAGCCATTCGGTGAGTGTCTTCTTTTTTCTTAAACGCTGCACCAGCTTCGTTGTAGGCATCGACGATCTCAGCAGCTAAGCGTTGCTCGTATGGCATACCTTTACGTGCACGAGCTGATTGGACGAGCCACATAAACGCGTAGTGCTGCTGACGATGGCCCTGGATCGGGAACGGGATCTGGTAGTTTGCACCACCAACACGACGGCTTTTCACCTCAAAGTTTGGCTGAATGTTTTTGAAAGCTTTTTCAAAAACTTCGAGAGGTTCTTCGGACTTCAATTTCTTGGCGGCAATCTCAAGAGCACCATAGACTGCTGTTTCGGCAACGTGTTTTTTGCCATCAAGCATTGATTTGTTGATGAGTCGCTGGACAAGCACTGACTGATATTTGCGGTCAGGATTGAGCTTGCGTTGTAGTTTTTTGGTAACTTTACGTGGCATGATTATTTGCTCTCTTTCTTGGCACCGTACTTGCTACGGCCCTGTTGACGCTTGGCGACACCCTGAAGATCGAGTGCACCACGAACGATGTGGTAGCGAACACCTGGCAGATCTGGCACACGTCCACCACGTACAAGCACAACGGCGTGCTCTTGAAGGTTGTGTCCTTCGCCACCGATGTATGCCCATACTTCTTGGTGATTCGTCAAACGAACACGAGCAACTTTACGAAGTGCTGAGTTTGGTTTCTTTGGTGTCTTGGTCGTTACACGAATACAAACGCCACGTTTGAGTGGGGCGTTTTGATTGTAATAACGCGTTTTGAGCGCATTGTGGATCGTACCGAGATGACGAGACTTGCTCTTGTTGGCAGCTGTCTTGCGCGGTTTGCGAACCAGTTGATTGATTGTTGGCATTAAAAAATCTCCGATTTTTTAGTAATTGGTAACTGGCAAATGGCAATAGGAATATTTTTTGTAGTTGATGCGCTAACTACCAACTACTATTTACTAATTACCATTTACTATATTGCATTGACCGGGCAGCAATCCGCCAATACGTCTCATTCATTTTGAAAAGTGTACACATTTTTCCAAAACTTCAGAGAGGAAACTC
>CAZHUZ010000001.1:2672-36537 GCA_964535835.1 uncultured Candidatus Saccharibacteria bacterium
TCTCATTCATTTTGAAAAGTGTACACATTTTTCCAAAACTTCAGAGAGGAAACTCATAAATAATTATACCGTATTATCTCTTATGTCACAATAGACTTTGTCTATATCTGCATGGTAATATTATTGAGACGTATAAGCTACTAGGTCTATAGCCCAAGCTCATAAAGGAGGTGGTCCTCATGACCGACGGTTAAGATCCAACGTCCCCGCCCTCAACACGGTCGAGCTCGCTCCCGGAAGGGGGCGGGTTTCGACTTTTTATGGATAAAGCTATTTCTTATGAATTCTGCTTGAAACGTTTTGTTCTTGTGACCAAGAACCAAGACTTACTTTTTGTCTTAGCACAAAAAGTAACAAAAAAGCCAAGTCGCGGCTCTTTGTGTCTTGCCTCTGCTGTCGTCAAATAACACAATCACCTGCGGAACTCACTCCAGAGAACATGCCGCAGGCATCTTCTCTCCCGCTCAAACAGTCCTCGGTTTTATGAGATTGTGTATTTGACGACATCAGAATCAGGACAGTCGAAAGCGACATTAATCGCAAAAAATCGCACAAATCACACGAATCGTAAAACCCAGTCTTTTTGCAGCGAAAGCAGTAGCGACAACTGTCGATCTATGATCGACTATGTCACCTGCGACCTTCCTGGCTGTATTGTTCGTAGAAAACACAATCTAGCAAATCGAGGACTGTTTGACCGAAGTATTGAGCGCCAGTGGCGCTCAATACAAAGGGAGTTCCGCAGATGATTGTGTTTGTCTACAACAATACACCAAGAACCAAAGCACAGTGACTTGATGTTTTGCTTCTTTTGTATCAAGACAAAAGAAGAACCTGGTTCTGGATTGCCAGAACAAATACGTTATTTGATAACAATAATATAACTACCCACAACATGCGGGTAGTTATACGAGCCTCTAGAACTTTAAGCTCTACTCTGCTGGCTCTTCGACTGATTTAGCCTCATATGCCATTTCTTCCTCTGATGACTCAACTTCATTTTCATCGTCGGGCTGGATGACACCAGTACCAACAGGGATCTTGCGCCCGATGATAACGTTTTCTTTGAGGCCGTAGAGGTGATCGACGCGACCACTGGTTGCAGCGTTGATCAGGACGCGCGTTGTGTCCTGGAACGATGCTGCCGAAAGGAAGCTATCGCTCCAAATCGAGACTTTTGTGATACCAAGGAGAAGCTGTGTAAACTGTGCTGGCTCTTTGCCTTCGTCGGTGAGACGTTTGTTTTCCTCGATGACGGATGCCTTACTGATGATGTCACCTGTAACAAACAAACTATCACCCGGCTCTTCGATCTGAACGCGGCTAAACATCTGACGGACAATCACCTCAAGGTGCTTGTCAGCAATGTTTTGACCCTGTGCAGCGTAGATACGAAGGACTTCGTTGATCATATAGCGCTGCGTTTCCTCGATACCTTTGAGACTCATCAGCTGATGAAGGTTGATCGAACCATTCGTGATACGATCACCTGCCTCAACTTTGTCGCCATCAGCAATCGCAAGCTGACGTTGGTGAGGAATCTCGTAACGAACTGGTGCTTCAGCGCTACTCGTGACGACGAGCTCACCCTCGGCAACAGTGACGGTACCATCAAATGGCGCGACAAGTGGAAGTGATTGATCTTCGTTACTTGCGAGCACGTCACCAGCTACAACATCGGTGCCTGATTTGACACGAACGATTTGTTTGCCAAGTTTGATCGCTTCAGTTTTACCCTTACTCGGAGTCACTTGAACGATATATTTGTCGGCTTCTTCCCAGACCTTGACGTTTCCAGCGATATCTGAGATGACTGCTTCACCTTTTGGTGTACGAGCCTCAAAGAGCTCATCGACACGCGGCAGACCCTGGGTGATATCATCACCGGCAACACCACCGGCGTGGAAGGTACGGAGTGTTAGCTGAGTACCAGGCTCACCGACTGATTGTGCGGCAATAACACCGACTGGCTGAGCAACATCGATGAGTTTACCGGTTGCCATGTCGATACCATAGCTTCGCTGTGGCACACCACGGAGTGTTTTTGTCGTCAGAACAGACATGATCTTGACTGATTTGACTGATTCATCGGCGGCAATTGCGTCGGCAACTTCACGAGTGATCAGGTCAGCACGTTCAACGTAGCCTTTGACGTCTTCGGCAGCGTAGCGACCATGGAGACGATCAGCAAAATCGATACCGGTGATTTCAGACTCTGCGCGGTAGATAGCAAATCCATCATCATCACCACGTTCGTCATCAACCGTAAAGATGTCCTGGGAGACATCAACAAGACGACGCGTTAGGTACCCTGAGTCAGCAGTCTTGAGGGCAGTATCGATAAGACCTTTACGAGTACCACGAGTGTAGACGAAAGCTTCGAGTGGTGAAAGACCGTCTTTGAAACTATGGCGAATAGGTAGCTCAATCTCTTTACCGGTTGCATCGACGACGACACCGAGGTTGGCAGCCGCCATCTTGACGTTACCGATATCACCACGAGCACCAGAGTCAACCATCACGGCGATCGATGTGTCTTCGTGGACGATTTTCTCGGTCAAGACCTTGATGATCTCTTTGTCGATGTTGCGCCATGTTTCAACAGTGAGGTTGTAGCGCTCTTCATCAGTGATCAGACCTTGTTCGTATTGGTCTGAAATCTGTGCGGTACGTTTGTCACCAGCTGGGATAATCTTGGCATCAATCTCAGGAACATCGAAGTAGTCGTTCATACCCGTAGAGACAGCACCTTCGGTCGCGTAGCGCAGTGCGAGGTCTTTGATCTCGTCAGCAGTCTGAGCAGTTTGCTCCTGACCGTATTGCAAGAAGACACGGCTCAAGACTTTTTTGAGTGCTTTTTTGGTCATAACACCGTTTTCATAAGGGAAATCAGTTGGCAATACTTCGTTGAAGAGGACACGACCGAGACTGGTTTCGCGCATCTCGCCTTTGGCGATCAAACGAATTGGCGTCTGAAGTTTGATAACGCCACGATCTTTCGCCATAACTGCTTCGGCAACAGAGCTATAACTCTTGGTCTCTTTGGTTTGTGCAGATGGCTTTGGATAGGTTAGGTAGTAACAACCGAGCACGATATCCTGCGCGATGTTGAGAATCGGTGATCCATCAGCTGGTTTAAGCAAGTTGTTTGTGGCGCTCATAAGCTCACGTGCTTCACGCTGTGCTTCGTCACTCAGTGGCAAGTGAACAGCCATTTGGTCACCATCGAAGTCGGCGTTGAAACCGGTACAAACGAGTGGGTGGAGCTGGATCGCTTTACCTTCGATCAATTTTGGCTGGAATGCCTGAATCGATAGGCGGTGAAGTGATGGTGCGCGGTTGAGCAGCACGTATTTACCTTTGGTAACTTCGTCGAGCGCGTCCCAAATAACCGTCTCACCTGATTCGATCAAACGTGTTGCCGAACGGATGTTGTGAGCGTATTCATTGCGGAGTAACCAGCTAACAACAAATGGCTTGAAGAGCTCCATTGCCATTTGTTTTGGCAGACCACACTGGTTGATCTTGAGCTCAGGACCAGCCACGATGACCGATCGTCCTGAGTAGTCGACACGTTTACCGAGAAGGTTTTGGCGGAAACGACCTTGCTTACCTTTGAGCATATCACTCAGAGATTTCAGGCGGCGGCGACCACCAGTTGAGCTAACGGCACGACCACCACGAGCAGCAGAGTTGTCGATGAGGGCATCGACCGCTTCTTGGAGCATACGCATCTCGTTGCGACGAATAACTTCAGGCGCATTGAGGTCAATCAGTTTTTTGAGACGATTGTTGCGGTTAATGACACGACGATAGAGATCATTGAGGTCACTGGTTGCAAAACGACCACCGGTCAGCTGCACCATAGGACGCAAGTCTGGAGGGATAACAGGCAGTACAGAGATACACATACTCTCCGGGCTGATGCCAGCACGCTGCATACCCTCAAGCACCTTGAGACGCTTGACGATCTTTTTCTTGCGCTGGCCCTTGGCGCCTTCAGCTTCTTCGGTCAATTCACGGATCAGTTGGTTGAGATCAATCTCTTTGAGCAGCGCAGCCAGTGCTTCACCACCCATACCAACACGGATCAACTCTTCGTATTCTTCGGGAAGATTGCGGTAGTCAGTCTCGTTGATCAAAGCTCCTTTGACGAGGCTGCCAAGTTGTGTACGACGTGATTCGATACTTGCTTCAAGCTCTTCGAGCTCTTTGGTCTGCTCGGCAGCAAGTTTCTTGACATCGGCACCTTCGCTCTCTGCGTCTTTTTCGTAACGAATTTTGATCGCCGCACGACCGGCTTCGAGCTCGGCTTCAAGATCAGCCAACATCTGGTCACGCTTTTCTTCCTCAACACCAAGAATGAGATAGCTTGCAAAATAAGCGACACGTTCAAGCTGGCGTACCGGTACACCACTGAGGAGTGCCATTGCACTCGGCGCACCACGCATAAACCAAATGTGTGCAACAGGCGCAGCGAGGGTGATGTGACCCATGCGCTCACGACGAACAACGCTACGGGTAACAAGCTCGCCATTTTTGTCGACAGCGGCTTCGCGTGAGCGAACACCCTTTAGTTTGGCATCATGTGGGTTGATGTCTTTGACTGGGCCAAAGATACGCTCACAAAACAGGCCATCACGTTCTGGTTTCTGTGTACGATAGTTGATCGTCTCTGGTTTGGTAACTTCGCCGTAACTCCATTTGAGAATGTCATCGGCACTAGCAACTGCTAGGCGCACTGCGTCAAAATCGGCAATGCTCGTACTAATCATTGGACGGGCCATTACGCGACCTCCTTTTCATCGACACTTGGATCGATATCTTCAAATTCTTCTGCTGTTTCAATTGTCATATCATCACTAAGCTCAATATCACCAAGCTCATCTGCTTCGTCACCGACTGACTCTTCGTCGTCAGTTAGTACAGCACCGCTGCCAGTACCGTCAGCGTCACCGACGATAACATTTTCGGCATCGATGGTTGTCTCATCTTCGATCAGATCAACGCGGAGGCCAAGACCCTGAAGCTCTTTGACAAGGACGTTGAATGATTCTGGGATTTTTGGACCCATGATTGGCTCGTCTTTGATAATTGACTCATATGCTTTGGCACGGCCATAGACGTCATCAGACTTGATCGTCAACATTTCCTGCAGGGTAGTTGCGGCACCGTATGCTTCGAGTGCCCATACCTCCATCTCACCAAAGCGCTGACCGCCGTTTTGTGCTTTACCACCGAGTGGCTGCTGCGTGACCATAGTGTATGGACCGATAGAGCGGGCGTGAATCTTGTCGGCAATCATGTGATGAAGCTTGATCATGTACATGACACCAACGGTCGTTTTCTCTTGGAAAGCGTCACCGGTGCGACCGTCAAACAGTTGGATTTTGCCATCGCGAGGCAGGCCAGCTTTTTCAAGCTGTTCTTCGATAACGTGGTTTGGCACGCCGTTAAATGGTGGCGTCGAGACACGGTAGCCGAGGGCACGAGCTGCCATACCGAGGTGCGTTTCAAAGAGCTGCCCGAGGTTCATACGACTTGGGACACCGAGTGGGTTCAAGATAACATCAACGGCAGTTCCGTCTTCCATAAATGGCATGTCTTCTACTGGAAGGATACGAGCGACAACACCTTTGTTTCCATGACGACCAGCGAGCTTGTCACCAACGGCGATTTTGCGAAGCTGTGCAACATAGATTTGGATTTGCATCAGGACACCGGCTTTGAGTTCATGGCCGTTTTCACGAGTGAAGATTTTAACGCCAACAACTTTGCCGTGTTTGCCATTACTCATACGTTGAGAGGTATCACGAACGTCTTTGGCTTTTTCACCGAAGATAGCGCGAAGAAGTCGCTCTTCCGAACTAAGCTCCTGTTCACCTTTTGGCGTAATCTTACCGACAAGGACATCACCGGCTTTGACTTCAGCACCAACGCGGACAATGCCGTCTTCATCAAGATGGCGAAGCGATTCTTCTGAAACATTTGGGATATCACGAGTGACAATTTCTGGACCAAGCTTGGTTTCACGAACTTCGACCATGAAATCTTGGATATTGATGCTTGTAAGATCATCATCTTTGACGATACGGTTACTGAGGATGATCGAGTCATCCATGTTGTAGCCGTTCCATGGCATAAAGGCGACGACGAGGTCACGACCAAGCGCCAATTCTTCATCGGCGATAGAAGCACCTTCGATCAGTACTGTGCCTTTTTTGACTTTGTCGCCACGAGAAACCATGACGTGCTGGTTGATCGAGCGATCATCGTTACTCTGCTCAAAGTGAACGGGTTTGTAGACACGAACATCTTTTGGTCCATAACTAACGTGGACTTCATCAGCATCGGCACGGACAACTTCGCCGTTTCCATCAGCGACAATCAGCTGACTAGTATTGCGAGCGATGTCGCCTTCGATACCAGTACCAACAGTTGGAGCCTGAGTGCTAATGAGCGGGACGGCCTGACGTTGCATGTTTGAACCAGTCAATGAACGGTCGATACGGTTTTTCTCAACAAATGGAACGAGGCTGGCAGTAGCACCTATAATCTGCTTGCGGGCAGCATCCATATAGGTAACATCCGCAGTATCAACTTCACCCGGTGCGAGACGAACACGTGCACTGACACGAGCAGTTTTGATCTTGCCATCAGCACCGAGATCAGTTGCCGCTTCGGCGATGATCTCTTTGGCTTCTGCTGCGGCATCAAGGTAAACAACTTCGTCAGTCACTTTGCCATTTTTTACTTTGCGATATGGCGCCTCAATAAAGCCATATTCGTTGATACGTGCATAGCTAGCGAGGTTGAGCACGAGACCAATGTTTGCACCCTCAGGTGTCTCAATAGTACAGAGACGTCCATAGTGCGTCTGGTGAGCATCACGAACTTCGAGTCCGGCACGTTCACGTGATAGACCACCAGGACCCATCGAACTGAGGCGACGTTTGTGTGAAAGCTCAGACATGGGGTTGGTCTGATCCATAAACTGTGATAGCTGCGAACTCGCAAAAAACTCACGAACAGCAGCGACGACAGGTCGTGCATTGATGAGCTGAGCTGGCGAGACATTTTCGATGTCGCTGACCGACATACGGTCTTTAGCATTACGATCCATACGGAGCATACCGATGCGGAATTGGCGCGCAACGAGCTCACCAACGAGCTTGATACGACGGTTGTGTAGCGCGTCGATGTCATCTGCTGGTTCTTGTGTGTTGTTGAGGCGAATAATCTCACTGATAATGGCAATTAGATCCTCAAGGCGCATGACGCGATTCTCGGTGGTGTTGGCGATATCCATACCGAGACGTTGGTTGATCTTGTAACGACCGACACGGCTAAAGTCGAATCGCTTGAAATCAAAGAACATGCGCTCGATCATGCCACGAGCGTTGTCCACGGTCGCGAGATCACCTGGACGAAGTTTTCGATAAACTTCGATCAAGGCTTCGTTTGTTCCCTTGCTTGGGTCTTTTTCAAGTGTCGCGTCAATGTATTTGACGTCACCAGTGTCAACGTCTTTGAATAGCTCTTTGATAGCAGTGTTACTTGAGTAACCGAGAGCTCGGAGGAGTGTTGACACTGCAATCTTGCGACGACGATCGATCTTGACGTAGAGAGCGCCGTTGGTTGCAGTCTCAAACTCGAGCCATGCACCACGGCCAGGAATCAACTTGGCGCCATAGTAGTTGCGCCCAGTATGCGCATCGGCAGTGAAAAATATACCGGCGCTGCGGATCAGTTGCGATACGACGACACGCTCGGCACCGTTGATCACAAATGTACCGCGCTCGGTCATCCATGGGTAGTCACCGAGGTAAATCTCGGATTCTTTAACTTCTCCAGTGACCTTGTTTGTCAGCTCGACGACCGCTTTGAGTGGCGCTTCGTAACTGATATTGTCATAGCGAGCTTCTGCTTCACTAATTTTTGGATCTTCAAAGTGGTAGTCTTTGAATCGCAGCTCTAATTTTTGTTCGGTATAGTCGCTGATCGGATTGATCTCAGCGAAAATTTCTCCCAGGCCCGTTTCGACGAACTCTTTCCAAGAGTCAATCTGGTGGGCGATGAGATTTGGTAGTGGTAAAGCGCTGTCATCTTGGGTAAACAAGACACGCTTTTTGTCTACAGCTTTTGCGGTTTTAGCCATTCATCCTCCAAACTTTCTACGAAAGTTTAGGGGGATGAACCGTCTAAACAATCCGCAGGGAGTATATAGATTTAATATTGTGAAAACTGGCGCCGAAGTTTTCTTTGAGAGGACTGACACGCAAAAACGCCCGCCAAAGTAGCGTGCGTGTATAAAAGCCCTATCTTATTCAATCTTCATTACTATAAAGTATAGCGCGAAAAACATCTCAAGTCAACATGATGTGTGTCGGAGCAGCCTATAGCCGCTCCGACAGCACATTAATCCATCTCGTCCCTAGAACAGCACCGGCTGACGAAGACGTCGATCGAGTATCTTGTCCATGTCTTCGCGATCATAGCCGAGCTTCACACCATAGGACAGATGGTAGCACATCAGACCAAAGGTGGTGAATAACACGACAAACGGAAGACCGGACGGAATCACCATTGCGATGACAACCGCAACGACAATCACCACATAGATACTCAGTATATAGAGGCCGTAGGACACTTCTGCACGACGAATGTCGTATTCATAACGTGTCACGACATCACTCCAGGTGCCACGTGAACCAAAATGATGAGTGCCGCGAACCAACTTGACAGCATCGCACGGGATGAGCCACAGCAGAGCTAGTGGAAAGCCGATGACCAAGATGACGACAGCCCTCCACGCAAAGCCCCACCACGATAGTTCTTGTTCGGTGAAAATCCACTTATGGAAACGACGCTTCAAGTCAACATCCCTTCTGCGAGGTTGAGATAGTTAAGGTGCTACTGATAGATAATCATACAATCTAGGGTTTGTCGACGATTTTGTCGACAATACCGTACGCAACTGCCTCTTTAGCGTCCATCCAGTAGTCGCGCTCCATGTCAGCTTTGACTTTGGCGAGTTTTTGACCGGTATTTTTAGCGGTGATTTCTGTTAGGAGCTCTTTGATGCGGATTGATTCTCGGAGGCTGATTTCTTGATCAGTCACTTTACCCTGGATACCACTCGACGGCTGATGGATCATAACACGAGCATGTGGTAGCATGTAGCGCTTGCCTTTAGCGCCACTACTGAGCAGAAACGCACCCATACTTGCTTGCAGTCCAATGCCATAGGTCGCAACATCTGGTTTGATGAAATTCATTGTGTCATAGATAGCAAGCCCATCACTGACGCTACCGCCCGGGCTATTGATATAAAGTTTTATATCGGCCTTTGGGTCTTCGTATGCTAGATGCAGTAGCTGCGCGACGACAATATTTGCTGTGTGCTCATTGACTTCCTCACCGAGAAAAATAATACGTTCTTTTAATAGTCTACTGTAGATATCGTAGGCACGCTCGCCATCGTGTGATTTTTCGACGACGGTTGGTACTAAGTAATTGTTCACCTTATTCATGATTACCAAGTATAAACAATAATTAGCACTCATGCAAGCAGAGTGCTAATTTTCTATGTTCCAAGGTGAGACTCCGTGCGCGGGGTCTCAGCGTCGACCTGAGTTTCTCAAGTCTTTGGGTAGTTTGGATTGATTGACAAATGTGACGATGATGAACGCCGCCACGACGATCGCTGCAAGCATTGCACCGATGATCAAAAGGACTGTCCTCCACCAGCCGGTGAAGTACAGCAAAAGTGCGACGAGTAAGACGCATGCCCACTCGACGATTCTCATTCGAAAAACATTCACGTTCACTCCTGTTCTGCGCACGGAGCGAACAAAATTATACAATACTTATGAGTTTAGTTCAACGAGGCGATCTACTGTCTTCTCGGTAATAACACGGTTTGCCAGATCACGACGCGCCTCTGGGCTGTCAAGCTGCGCAGCCATAGTTGGTGCTTCTTCTTTACGCTTGGCGAGCTCTGCTTCGAGCTCTTCGGCACTAATATCAATCTTCTCTGCCTTGCTCAGCTCGGCCAGTATGAGTCCTGACTGGACACGGCGCTCTGCCATCGGACGAAGATCTTTGGCGATGAGTTCATCTTTATCTTTGTAGCCGCGTGACTCGATGTAGTTATCGATTGTTTGACCTCGATACATGAGATTTTGCATAAGGTCACGCTCAATTGCTCCTACCTGATCGTTGACAAGCACTTCTGGTGCCGACACATCGCTCTTGCCGACAAGGTCACCGAGTAGATCATCTTTGTACTGATCGAGCGCTTGACGTTCTTTTTGAGCAGTCAGCTCACGCTTGATATCATCTAGTAATTCTTTGGCGGTATTAAACGGACCTGATTTTTTGGCAAACTCATCATCAACGGCCGGCAATTTTACTTCATGTACTTTTTTAAGATCAATTGCAAATCGTACCTTGGCGCCTTTGAGATGCTCGGCGTGATAATCGGCCGGAAATGTCACATCTATGTCAAACATCTCACCTGCTTTATGACCGACGATTTGCTCTTCGAATCCCGGAATAAACGATTTACTTCCGAGCGTGAGTGGATAGTCCTCACCTTTTGCGCCCTCGATCTCAGCGCCCTGCTCATCACGTCCATTAAAGCTCATGATCACTTCATCGCCGTCTTTGGCCTCACGTTCGACTGCTTCGCGCTCAGCAAATCCGCCGCGCATACGCTCGATCACTTCATCAATTTCTGATTTCTCGACTTTGACTGGCTGTTTTTTTGCCGTCAATTTCTTATAATTACCCAGTTTTATTTCAGGCAACACGTCGATAACCGCGGTAAATTCAAGTGTCGTAAACGGCACAAGTTTCTTGACATCAACCTTGGGCTGATCGAGGACGCGGAGATCCTCAAGCGCGATCACATCATTGAGAGCACGATTGATAGCATACTCGGTCGCTTCAGAGGCAAGAGTTGCTGGATCGATATTTTTCTCGGCGACTTTGGCGGGTACTTTTCCTTTGCGAAAGCCCTGTACTTTGACAGATTTTGCTAGCTGTTTGACAGCCGCGTCTTTGGCGGCAATAAATTCTGTTTCGTCGACAACAATCGTAGCGGTAACTGTTGTATTTGATCGTTTGATAGTATGTTTCATAACTATCTAGTGTAACAGATAGGGCGTACGGCTGCGAACATGAGCGCTATTGATGGATACCATGTATCGGTACTCGCCCGCCTGCTGCGAGTGCTTGCTGGCAACTGAGACGCGCCATACGCCAGCCAATCTGGAGTATTGGGGAGGACTCCGGCGATTCCGCCTCGGCAGCGCACATGATTGTGCCGGGCTGTGGCGGGCTCACACGGCGTAACAGGCATTGTCCGCACCGGATAAGCAGTTCTCGTTCCTTATCTGATTGCCTTTCAGTGTGCAAAAAAACAGCCCCCTCGGGAGATGTTGGATAGTCATCATACATCAAATTCGTCGTCTCGATCTGGTTTTTGTTTGAGCTTTTGCTGGCGGCGGCGATCCTTAACAGTAGATACTATACGCGAGAGCGACAATACTTCTTCGGTCTCACTAGCCACATCTTTGAGACGGTACATCTCATCGCGCACTTCTTGTTCGCCGACAAAGAGGAGATAGTTGATCTTTTGTTTGACAGCAGTACGTATCTGGCGGTCGATCTTGCGGTCAGTTTTATCCACGGCCACGCGGACACCTTCTTCGCGTAGATCATCAGCAAGTTTACGAGCGCTCTTATGGACATCGCCAAGAACAACCATATAGACGTCGGTAGTCGAAACAAATTCTGGCATGAGACCATGTGATTCCAAAAATAGTTGCATCATCGATAATCCCGGCGCAAATCCAACGGTCGGGATCGGCTCGGCACCAAAGAGAGCGACAAGTCCGTCATAGCGACCACCACCAAACATCGCGCGGTTATTGTCTGGGTGGTTATCGAATACCTCAAATACCATACCGGTGTAGTAGTCAAACCCTCGCATCAGGCTGATATCAAAACCAGCATTGTCAACGCCTGCTTCGTGTAGCAGTGTAAATAGCTCCTGGACTTCACGCACAACTTCGCTATCGAGTAATTCTTTCGGTAGCCCTGCCATTGACGTCGCGTCGAGCAGCTTGGCAATTTTATTCATACCGTCATGCATAGACTCGTCACCGAAAATATCGCGTGCTTGTTGATCAAAATCTTCGCGTGACAGTTTGTCTTTACGGTCAAACAATTTGATCATCAGCTGAGACTGGACAATATCGAGTCCGAGATACTCGCTCATCATGAGATTGATCATGCGTCGGTTGTTGACCCTGATGGTATACATCTTTTTGTCGGCTCCGAATGCTTTCATGATGCGATCTGCCATGATGATGATCTCAGCATCAGCACTAGCCCCCTCAGCACCAAAGATATCAGCATTGAGCTGCCAGAATTCGCGCTCACGACCGCGCTGTGGTCGCTCGTAGCGCATAAACTGTGCGATGTTGTACCAACGCGCTGGATAGCCGAGTTCTTGACGACGAGCCGCAACCATGCGGCTGACGCTCGGGGTCATCTCAGGACGGATGGCGATAGTACGCCCACCACGATCGACAAACTGATAGGTTTGCTCATTGACGATCTCTTGACCAGTCTTGGCGGCATAGACATCAAGCGGCTCAAGCAGTGGTGCATCATACGCTTCATAGCCAAACCCCTCGACAACCCGACGCCATGTCGAAAAGATATAGTTTCGCACGCGCATGTCTTCAGGATAAAAGTCTTTGGAGCCTTTATAGGGTTGTGGTGATAATCCGCTCATTTGTCCAAAGTATGTCACAAAGTAGTGGTATATGCAAGCATAAGCGTATTATTCTACAGATGTTGTCTCGACCACTCATACATGGCGATTGCCGCTGCATGACCGACGTTGAAACTCCGCGTGCTACCATACTGGTCGATATGAAGCACCTGGTCGACAACAGACAAAAATTCCTCGGAGATCCCTGGACCTTCTTGACCAAAAACTAAAACCGTCTTTTCTGGTAGCGATGTTTTTTGAAGCGATTGCGACTCGACGTTATTTTCGATAGCAACTACTGTCATCTCGCGTCGTTTCATCTCAGTGATAAATTCTTCGATAGTTGCATAATATTGCACGTGCAAATATTTGTTTGTTGCCATTGCGCCCCGTTTATTCCACGTCCGCCTGCCGATAATATGCACTCTTCGCACGCCAAAACCATTTGCCGTACGAACGATCGATCCCATGTTGAAATCTCGTAGCGTATTTTCACAGGCAATCTCCAATTTCACCCCATTTTGATCTAAGATATCTCGGATATCTTCATGAGATTTTCCTTTTAGGTTATCGGTGAGGTTACGCGTGTCATCCATAGTGTGCATTGTACCTGTAGTCCGTTAAACAAAAAAGAGGGGCGCGGTCATTCTTTTTTATATGGACGCTATTAATAGACGAAAATGAAATAAATAATTTTATATATCCTTTCTTACACAGAGCCTATGTATTAGTACGAGTCACATCCAATACCATCACCATCTCTATCAAGACGATATCGATCAACACCAATAACCGTCACCTGATGTCCGATATCTGGACAATCAAGATCACCAGAAACATTTGAAATACATGGAGTGTAGTTTGGATCACAGTTTTGTCTTGGTGCGAAGCTCACCGCAGGCGCAACATATGTACCGATTACCGTTACTTCCGCAACAGACTCTTTAGTGACTGTATTAGAAACTTTCTCTCGACTCACCTCAATACCAGCTTTTGTACCAATTTTATAGCCTACTTCTTTTACGCCGTTTATTCCTTGAATATCTACTCGCTGTCTACCTTTTTCAAGTAATGAATCTTCTTTGGTAATTCTCTCGTATGGTATGTTCTCTGTCTTGGTTTCAAAGGTATATTGAACTTCGAGTAATTTTTGAGAGTTTATCGGCTTGGTTAAACTAGTGCTCTGCTGTTCTGTTGGAGGAGTAGTCATAATTACTCCAGTCGTACCCACAGCCACCGCACCCAATACGGCTTTGTTTACAAATGATAGTCCTCGTAGCCATGTTATGAAACTATTAAGCATTTTGATCCTTATTATTTGTATAATTATAAAATATTATTAAAATAATTACAATACTATATATTGATAATTGCATTACTAGACCGAGTATTACTTATCTCAGGATGAAGCGATATAATTTCAGGGTTAAATTTCAAAGAATTTCAGCGTTAACCTTGAAGAGAGTTATTTTGTACAATTTTCATAATTCGTAAATGAAAAAGCCGATCACAAGGATCGGTTTTTTCTATGGTGCGGATGAGAGGACTTGGTCACGCTAGCGCGACCCCGTCGCCACGTCTTTGCAAACCAGTTTGCAAGAGTGGGCTCCCTTGCGGAGCAAAGACTTTTGCTCCTCACCTCCACGGGCGTGTCAGATCAAGAGCTTTCATACCAAATGTAATACCGACCACGGGGGTCGGTATTACATTTGGTGCACCTGAAGACAGATGTCTTGAACCTTTAGAGAGTATATCTGATTGGTTGCTAAGTAGTCCAGATGTAGACTGGAATCTACAGCTTAGGAATGCTTCTCTATCACGGTTTGTACCACAGTACCAGCTCTGATATTAGTGTGTTATTACTCTCGCTAGACGTCATTTGAACCTACTTCAGTTGACTTACTTATTTCGCACTACGATGAAGTTGCATTAGGGAGTTAAACAGGGGTAGTATATCAATCCCGTAGATTACAAGCAATTTTGTTCAATAGATATAACGGTGTTAAATAACAGGTAATAATCGTAACCGAGAGAATAGCTTATCTAGTACGCTTTAATGTTTACGAATAGGCTTGCCGTACCGTCAAGCTCTGGGCAGTCTTTTTCGAGGTATACATACAAAGCTTTGCCATTGTTCAACTGTACTGTGTGCTTGAGGATATTTTGAGTGTCGTCTTGTGGGAATTTCTCATAAACTAACTTGATACCTCTCGCACATGCTTGAAAATGTGGAACAGCTTCAAATAAATTTTTAGTATTATTTGCAGAATATAACCCTGTTGTACCATGTACAGGATAAGTACTGATACTCAGTTCGGATTGTGATTCACTAACGTTAACAGTGTCTTTATAGTAGGTTAAAGGGAGGGCTATGCCAGGATTAGGTAGGTAGAGCTTACTTTCAGGAAAATAGACATCACCGGTACGGGGTTCGACTGGTGCATCTTTTTTAAGTCCTCTTACAGCCAATATTATAAGTTCTCTTACATTGACAATACCTGCTTGATTAGCGACCTCATTGTAGTAGTGAACACGCTGTATTCCGAAAACAGTTCCAGCCAAAATTACTATAACTGTCAATACGGAGACGATTGTAAGTTTCTTATTTTTTGCCCAGAATTTGGTTTTTTTTAATTGCTTTTTCATTTTTAATTGCCTATGTATTAAGTTGTTTATAATTACAAGATTACTATAGCACGTCAGGTCAAGCTTGGGTCAGGGCAACGATCTGTCCTTTAAATGTGATATTTGCTTACGTGTCGCACAATACTTATTCTGCGTCATACCCTAACAGGGGTAGAGGGTACTTTTTAACGACATAGGTGCTTGTCAAGAGCTTGTGTTGTTTTCGCCCACCCCTGTTATTATATATATTATGACATATTACGTTTTTGTCGTTTTTGTTTCCATTTATAGTAGAAGTGGTACCTAAGTTTTACTGGAACTTGCTTTAATGTATCCAGCACTTTAAGTTGTAGTGGTTTTGCGGTACTACTTCCATGTTTATTTTTGATTGGATAGTAGCGGAATGATTTGTAAGCTATTGAGTATTTGTCTTTCTGAAACAGTCGAGGCTTAACGTATATAATCATTCCGTTGAATGATCCATCACCCTCTGGTCTAACGCCTAGTACGTTCTCGTATGGTATGACACCAACCTTGTAATACTTCTTCTTATCCCATTCTTCTATACCAACAACGAACTCAAGACCGTCAAAATTAGCAGTATATAATTCAGCAGCATGATATGGATAACCCCAAAATATGTCTCTTTTATTCTGAGAAAAATACTTCTTATTTAAGAGCTTTGCATTATATAGATGAACCGTACTTGAGTGGTCTTTGTACTGAATATCGTACAATTTGAGTCTGGCTTTTTCTTCAACTTCGAGACGGTTCTCTACTCTCTGTTTGTCGGATAGCCTTCGTTGAAGTAGGTAGATAGCTATCGCTATAAAACCAGATACTACTATTCCTGCCAGTGCTAAATAATCACCTCTTGTCCAACCGTTCATAACCACATAATAACAGAGGAATAGCAGTATATTAGCAATTAAGCCTGAAGCCTTGTCCTAGACGTTCTACGTGCGTTCTAGAGGGTATATTTAACAGGGATGGTCATTCACTTTTGTCTAAATAAATTACTCTGGGTTCTATTCCCAAGAATTTTCCTGATATTTTTGACCCTTAACGTCATTTTCCGCCGTACATTATCCTTACTTTGTCTGACACCAACACCCTTAATAATTGAGTAAAAGTGTGCAAGTTTTCGTTACATTGTCCGATAAGTACCAGAGCATGAATGACACAATACAAATGTGCTCTGATTCTCGTATGCAGCGATTATCTTCTCAGTAAACAACGGCTCCGTATTTAAGTAGCGGTAAAAACTATCACGACTAACTTTTCCATAAAGACAAGCGTCAGTAACGCTGTAATTATTTTTAATAGCGTCAGCTATTTTGTCCATTGTACTAATAGTTATTTTTGGTGGTCTACCATTTGATTTCTTAATCATCATTCCTCCTTTTGTTTTTCGCCATAACCTATATTCTTATTATCTCAAAACAGCAATTTCTACTTGACAATGCTTATGATAAAGCGTATAATTATAAGATAGACGGCAAGCAAGAGTCCTTTCAGTGAGAGGCTTCTTGCACGCCGTCTATTTTGATTTTAGACAGCTTGCAAGCCTCGGCGAACTAATACAACTATCACACTGAAACTCTTAGGAGGTGAAGAACCTAAAACACTTCACTGGTCAAAGACGGATACAGTGTGAGTAACAATGACTTACTACAAGTTCTATTAAACAAAAAACAAGGTGGAGCAAACACAGATGACGGATTAGTGGAATATGCAGAAGCTCTAGAGGAAATAGACGAGAATGGACCTCTAGCAAAAGAAAATGCAGGCTCTATATCAGACAACAATGGTGGTCGTATCTTACTGTAAAACAGAGTAAAATTAAATCAGTATGCAGGTCGTAGAAGAAATAGACAGAACAAAACTACGCTATGTTTTGTATGCCCGCAAATCCACTGAAGATGAGGGTAGTCAGGTCAGGACACATAAAGACCAGATAAAGCATTGTATGAAACTAGCAGAAGCCAAAGGCTTAAATGTTGTGGACACGTTTAAGGAAAGTAAGTCTGCTAAAAAATCAAATAACAGACCAATTTTTAACCAGATACTTGAAGACATTAGAAATAACAAATATGACGCTATCTTAGCGTATGCCCCCGATAGACTCTCTCGTAATATGCTCGAAGGTGGCTTACTCATCAACATGCTAGACGAGGGTATGATAAAAGACCTCCAATTCCCAACTCTACTATTTTCAAATGACGCTTCGGGCAAACTAACTCTGGGAATAATGTTCTCTATATCTAAGCACTTTTCAGATGACCTCTCTACTAAAGTTCAGAAAGGTGTATCTGGAAACCTTGAAGAAGGCAAATCAGGTGGTCAGCCCAAATGGGGTTATGACCGAGACGACCAAAGTGGTTTATATCTCCCTAATGACTGGTTCGATGTTGTGCAAGAAGCATGGTACATGAGGGCAAGAGGTGCTACAAACAAAGTGGTTCTAGATTACTTGCTCGAAAAAGGCTACCACCGCATGACTAAACCTAGCAGGAAGAATAAATATAGCAAAAAGATACTACCAACCGAAAAGAGTGTAGGACAGATGTTTCGTGACCCTTTTTATTATGGGTTGCTTGTACAAACAGAGCAAACTATCGACTTGCCTCGTATTCACCTAGACTTTGTACCTATGATTGATGAGGAGACTTACAATCAGGTTCAGGCACTAGCCTACACTCGAAAACGTGATACAAGCTCTAAAAAAAGACTGGAATTCAAGCCACTTACTCACATGGTTTTCTGCGGTGTATGCAAAAGTGATAGGTGGATGTTAGCAGGTAAAAACAAACCAGGCGGTAGCCCACACCATGTTTTATCATATCGTTGCGATAATAAAGAATGTACTCGCACCGTTAAGTCAGTTAGGGCGTTTTATATCTTTGATGCAATCTATGAGCTACTTGAAAAACTAGAACTAACAGACGAAGCGTATGACCGTTATAGTAAGCGTATTGACAGCTTTACTGACGTAAAGATCCTCAAAATTAAACAAGATATTGCCAGTAAGAACGGGGCGAATGCTCATAAAAAGAAAGAGCTAAATGAGCTATCGCTCGGACTAGGTAAGATTAACCGTAGTTCGCAAGCCTACACTATTACAGAGAATAGGATTGAACAGCTTGCTATTGAGGCTCAAGACTTAGACGATGAAATAGGTAAGCTGAAGGAAAAAATTGCCAATCCTAGTAAAATCAAGCTAACCAGAGAGCAGTTCTTGAACCTTGTAAAATTAGCCCCTGACAAGATGAGAGCAGGTTCAGCAGTTGAAAAAGACCGTGTTGCACGAATTTTGTTCTTGAACCTAACCGTAGACAATGAAAAAAGGGTCTTCCCAATCTGGAAAGAACCCTTTGCCAGCCTCGTAAAGGCTATTGAAATGTCGTCTGGTGCGGATGAGAGGACTTGAACCTCCACGCCGTAAGGCATATGCTCCTAAGGCATACGTGTATACCAATTTCACCACATCCGCATAATTAAATGTACTTACTAGTTTAGCGTCATCTCGGACTTGTTGCGACACACGTATGCGTGTATACGATCATTTGCGTTTCACGCAGTCACCACATCCGCATAATTTTTGATAGGTACGTGCGCAGCAACTATTATATCCGAATATCTGTCATTATTGCTATTTTTTCTCGACTGGGCAGTATGGAAGTTATCGTAGGCAATTTAGTCTGTGACGCACTTCAATGAGAAACGGTACAAGTCCTCTTGACACATGGGATGCGTCTTTCTCGATCTCTTCGATGCAATCATCCAGAACACTACAAATATCATCAATGCCATTCCCCGTCCGTTTTAGGTCACGGTCCAAACGATCGACATCATCCTTCAACTCTTCGATCGTATCGCGTCGATCACGCAGCCCCGGTAGTTCTGGACGAAACCGATCAGTATCAAGAGATATCCTTTCGGTGAACAATGCTTCAAGACCCTGCTTAACGACCTGTGCATCAATCTGTTCGTCGTTGGCCAAAGCACGTGCCAGTCTATCTATCGCCGCTCTATCAAGCGATTCATCTATCCGCTCACGTGGCTCATGAGAAAAAACCGGTTTATCCATGGTAGTACTTTAGCGATACCGCTAACTGCTATGCAAGCATAACCAAGACTCCAAATACAAGACCCTTTATTATGTCTTAGCTAGAATTCTGTAAAAAACTTTCCTTTTGGTTGCAAGAAATATTCCTCATCCGTCATTCCAATAGGATTCGACTCAATGACTTTTAGCTTTTCACTATTTGCTGTGCTTCTCGCCCAACGCCCAAGATTATCATTAAGCGCTGGTATTACTCGACTGGCATGAATAAATATCTTTTCTGCTGTATCTTCAAATTTTTTCCGACCGAATAATACATAAAATATTTTATCTTTCTTAACCATTATCGTAGCGCTGTAAGGGGCTCCATGAATTGGCTCCAAGGCATCTGGGGAGAGAATCGCGAGAACATCCACTATGTCATCTTTCATGCAGAGTATATCGTATTCAGCATCAACGACACCCTCACATGCAACAAAACCCTCATCTCGTATTAATTGAACATAGAAACGCAAAAGTGTAGCTGACAAATTCTGCTTACGGATCATGATCTGTGGACTGAAGTGTTTCAGGTCAAATACGTAGCAAGAGCCAAAACTACTTAAAAAGCAATGCCAGCCCTCATCTTTGATCACCTCAATTTCTCGTGAAGGCTGCTGGTATACCCCATTCATCAAGCGCTGCTCATCATCTCGGAGATAATTTGACCTCCTATGAATATTCATCACCTGTCCAGTAATAAATTCTAGTCTGCCAGCAAGTGATGCGTTTTTCATTTTGAGCGTTGCTTGGTATTTCTCCTCTGCCCTGCGAATTAGTTTTAAAACGAAATACGCGAGTATCCACCCACCCCCAATCAGAACGACCAAAAGAATCAACCCTATCAAATCAAGAGTATTTCGGTCCAAAACAGCAAATTCTTGTATCTCATACAAAGAAAAAAACGCCATCATTTAGCGTCCTCTAGGCGGTAGAAGGCCAGTGCCGCGTCTCCGTAACTACGATTGTCCACCACAACAACTCCATTAACGGTCGGCACTGACTCCCTACCTGGATACGATAATATCATAAGCCCTTTCGGTTTTAAATGGTTTTTGAGTCGAAATACTGTGGATAACTGCAAATCATTGTATGGTGGATCAGCGAATATGAGGTCGAACTGTGCATCAGACTGTGTTTCATCCCATCCAGCTACGCTACCTCTGATGAGTTTCGCCTCATTTTTGACATCGAGTAGTGTAATATTTTCCTCGATCACCTTTTGCGCTTGACGATCTTTCTCGATAAAGGTTACTACTGAAGCGCCACGACTCAATGCTTCGAGACCGAGACTCCCCGATCCGGCAAATGCATCGAGGACAGCTAAACCAGAAATATCTCCGAGTATGTTAAACAACGAACCACGAATCCTATCCCCCATGGGATGCGTTTTGAAGCTGTCACTTGTGGCAATGATGCGACCGCCAAACTTCCCGGAAATAATACGCAAACTCATGCTTTTTTCGCCGCTCGCTTTTCGGCAGCGCGATCACTAGCAACAAGCCATGCAATCATTACCGTACGGATGATTATCGGAGCTAATACTGTCCTCGTCTGATGTGCTAATCGCCGACTCCAACCACCACGATGAAACTCATCGTACATATGTAGGTCATAGGTCTTCAGGACGCTCTCGCGCATGATAGACTCAAATCCCGTTTTCTTGGCGCGGACAATACTATCGCCACTCGGCATGATGTCTGCAAATTTCATTGGTGTCAGTGTGCTAGCAACACCAAACTCGAACATGACATGTGTCGTAAAGACTCCTTTTGCCCCCCAATATTGCCAGTTTTTTGATACACGCTCTCGTCGTGTGTCGCCCGGGATGATATTTTTACTCTTGATGCTGGTGCGCTCCTCTTTGGGATGCCCCCAGAGCTCCTCGATCTTGTCACCAAGCGGATAATGATGTGCTGGCGTCAGTCCATCAACGATCGCATGCGACAACCACGCCGCTTCAAAAGCCGCTCTTTCTCGATTATTATCCACCAGTGCTGTCGTCAGATTCTGGATATGGTCATCAATTAGTTCATAGAGCGCTCGGTCATCTTCATCGAGCGGATCAACATAATGCCACGGCTCATCAACAGATGGGCTCTTACGCTTGATGCCATCGGGACCATTTTTGCCTTCAAAATGTAGGATCTCATTGATAGCAGGAAAATACCGCTTTGTCGGGATCAATTCAGCCAGTTGACGTCTGGCGACACGATCAATTTTTTGATGTGCGCCCATGACGCGACCTGATTTGACACGGATGGTTGAGCCGCTGTACATATACTATATTTAATTTAGTGTTGTTATACGTCGATAGCGATCGACTCGTTGTTTCATTCCTTCGTATTGTAACAGATCAACATCATTTGCCCGAGCCCACGCAATAGCTGACTTAACTTTGCGAATACTCTGCATATCCGCAAGGTTAGCAACCTGGAGATTCAATTCACCATGCTGTGCTCGTCCGTATATCTCACCTGGTCCACGCATCTCTAGGTCTTTTTCGGCGAGATAAAACCCGTCATTACTCTGCTCAAGCTCACGTAGACGTAAACTAGTCGTCTGTTTGCTCTCAGTTGTGATCAGATAACAATAACTCTGATGATCACTTCGTCCAACACGTCCGCGCAGCTGATGCAGCTGCGCCAAACCAAACCGTTCGGCACCCTCGATCACCATCACCGTCGCATTCGGGACATCGACACCAACCTCAATCACCGTCGTACTAACAAGAATATCGATTTCGCGCTCGGCAAACTGTTTCATGATGTGCTGTTTTTCATCGGCATGCATTTTGCCGTGCAACAGACCAATCCGACGATGTTTGAAGGCCGTTTTTTTGAGACGCTCATACTCTGCAGTGACGCTGGAGAGCTCAATATTTTGATCATCGCCAGCCGCTACGCTGGCATGTTCTTTGACAGGGAGTTCGCTTACCGCGTGAGAAAAATCGTTCTTTTCGATTTTTTGCTTCCTGTCATAAGAATGTGCTAGTGGAGCGGATTGAGTACTGTCGATAAGCGGACAGACAACGTACACCTGACGGCCAGACTCAATCTCTTTGTCGATAGACGCAAATAACGTAGCCCGTGAATTTGGCGAAATGACCTTTGTAATAATCTCTTTGCGACCAGCTGGTTTTTCCCGCAGTATCGAGATATCAAGATCACCATACATCGTCAACTGCAAACTACGAGGAATCGGTGTCGCTGTCATCGCCAGCAGATGTGGCATGATATGGCCTTTGCCAAGTAACTTTTGGCGCTGCGTCACGCCAAAACGGTGCTGCTCATCGATCACGACAAAACCGAGCTGATGAAACCGGACTGATTCTTGGATGAGCGCATGTGTACCGACAGTAACTGCGACAGCACCACTCGCTATCTGCTGTTTCAGCTCGTCTTTCGGCTTTTTCTTGAGCGACCCGATCAACAAACCAACCGTCACACCAAACGGCTCAAGCAATCTCGATAACGTCTCGGCATGCTGACGAGCCAACAGCTCAGTCGGCGCCATGGTCGCCGTCTGATAGCCAGCACGAGCCGCCACCAGCGCCGATATACCAGCCACCACAGTCTTGCCCGAGCCGACATCACCCTGCAGCAAACGATTCATAGGTTTACCAGTCTCGAAACTCTGTATGATATCCCATGCCGCTCGACGTTGATCATCCGTCAGTCGAAATGGCAGCTCTACAACGAACTTTTTCACGCTATCGAGATCAAATGGAATTACGTAACTCGATAAACTATCGTTTTCTTGTCGATTGAGCTCAGCACCATAGAGTAGTTCGATCAGCTCCTGAAAAGCAATTCGTTTTTTGCCTGCCTCGACGTCATGAGAGGACTCAGGAAAATGAAGCGCTAAAAGTGCATCGGCATATGACATCACCCCTGCATGCGTCACGATTTTCTCCGGCAATAACTCCGGCGTCATCGTTATAACCGGACGAATTTCTTCGATTAGTTTATGGAGGATGGCAGTTTTGATCCCTGCAACTTGACGATATATCGGGAGAATTGATTGTCCACCGGACTCGATGATTTCATCCGAGCTCCGTACACTAGGGTTCATAATCTGATAGCGACGCTGCGAAAAGGCAAATTCTCCCGACAGTAGCCACTCACCACCGCCAGCAATATGCTTGGCGCGATACGGTTGATTAAACCACGTAATAGGTACTTTTCCTGAATCATCTGACAGCACTGCCGTCGTCACGTGTAGCCCCCGCCGAACAAAACGAGACGCAATATTGGTGATTTTACCTCTGATGACGACATTTCCCGGATGCAAATCAGCAATTTTCGTTATCTGAGTATAGTCTTCATAGGCACGAGGCAGAAATTCGATCAGGTCACCGACTGTCATTAGTCCAGCCGCTTGTAATTGCTGCCATGTTTTGTCGCCGACACCCTTAATCTCGTGTAGTGACGTCGTGAGGCGAACCATGATTATCGCACCAACAAAAAGCTATTTTTGCCCTTTTTGAGAAGGCTCGGGACAGGGAGGTTGCCGTCGGCAGTTACTTTTTCGCCGTTGATAGAAATCGCTCCGCCATCAATCAAACGACGAGCTTCGCCATTGCTACTCGCCAGACCACTCGTTACGAGCGCATTGATAACATTTCCACTTGTAGTTACTGGGATCTCCAGCGCCAGCATATCGAGCTCCTCGGAGAGCAGCTGCGAAAATGGCGTATCCCCAAACAGTGTACTCGTGACATTGCGAGCTTGTTCTGCAGCAGCTTCACCGTGGACGAGCTTGGTCGCCTCAAACGCAAGGTATTTTTGCGCAGCTCGTTTGCCTGGATTATCGGCAAATTCATTCATTAGTTTTTCATGCTCGTCTGGTGTAATCATCGTAAATATCTTGAGGTAGCGCTCGACACTCTCGTCATCAACATTGAGCCAAAATTGATAGTATTTGTATGGGCTTGTCAACTCAGGATCGAGCCAGACGGCGTTCCCTTCGCTCTTGCCAAACTTACGTCCAGTACTATCAAGGATGAGTGGTATCGTCCAGACATGTGCATCCCCGCCATCGAGTTTGCGTATCATTTGGGCACCAGACAGCATATTACCCCATTGATCTGAGCCGCCAACCTGCATCGACGCGCCCTTTTCTCGATATAGATGCAAAAAGTCATAGCCTTGGATGAGTGAATAGCTAAACTCAGCGTAACTAATACCAACGCCACCCTCACCGATCCTCGCCTGGACAAACTCACGATCGAGGAGCTGTGTCATCGAAAAATGCTTGCCGACATCGCGAAGAAACTGCAGATAGCCGATGCCTTTAAACCAGTCATAATTATCAACAAGATCAAATGTCTCACCTTCGAGCAACTGACGGTATTGCGTGGCAATGCCAGCTTTGTTTGTATCGATCTCTTCCAGCGTCTTTATATCCCGTTCGGCGTCTTCTTTTGGGTCACCGATCATGCCAGTTGCCCCACCGACCAAAACAATCGCTTTGTGTCCATGGCGAATCAGATGCTTGACGACCATCAATTGCACGAGATTGCCGATATGCATACTGCGGGCACTCGGATCAACGCCGAGATAAAATGTCCGCGGTTCATCAATTGCACCAGCGTCAGAAAATGTCGTCTGATTGACGAGTCCTCGCCACTGTAATTCCTCTGATAGTTTCATACTCCTATAATCGCATGAAAAATGAAATATGAAAAATGAAAAGTGAAATTCAGGACATAGGTGCGGTATAATAGCGGTACGTCTATATAGAAGGAGTGGTATCTGTGGCCAAAGGCTCAAAAAAATCATCAAAGGCATTGAGTGTATACTCAAATCTCGCCTCTCAGCGTAAAGCAAAAAAGGATGTTCGTGCTCGTCGAAGAGCCGAATATCTCGCAACTCTACCGAAACATCCCGTCGAAAGATTGATGTATCGTCTGCATCCAAAACGATTTTGGTCGTATTGGTTTAGTCGCGAAGGTCTCCTTATGTCTGCCAAAATTGCTGGTGTTGGCATATTACTGATCGTCCTCTTGATCGCAGGGCTTTTTGCCTACTATCGTCAGGAAATCGCCTCAATCCGACCAGGTGAACTATCGAGCCGCGTCCAAACCACCGTTAGTCGCTACTACGACCGAAACGGTGAGCTGCTATGGGAAGATAAGGGCTCAGGCGATTACAAGCTTGTCGTCAAATCCGAAGATATATCCAAATACATGAAACAAGCCACCATCGCCATCGAGGACAAAGATTTCTACAAACACGGCGGCTTTAGTGCTACTGGTATCATCCGCGCCACGATCAACAACTTCAAGGGTGGCGACACTCAGGGCGCCTCAACCCTCACGCAACAGCTCGTCAAGCAAGTATTCTTCCGTGACGAAGCTGGTGACCGAAGTTTTGGCGGTGTTCCGCGAAAGATTAAGGAGACGATCCTTGCAATCGAAGTAGAGCGCTCGTACAACAAAGACCAAATCCTTACTATGTACCTCAACGAATCATCCTACGGTGGACGTCGAAATGGCGTACAGTCTGCCTCACAAACCTATTTCGGCAAAGACGCCAAAGACCTGACGCTTGCTGAAGCATCACTACTCGCCGCTGTCCCGCAACAGCCTGGACGATTCAACCCATACAGTGTATTACAAGATCCTGACGCTAAAAAAGATCTGCTTGCTCGACAACACACCGCTCTCGACTATATGGTCGAACAAGGCTACATCACAAAGGATCAAGCCGCAGAGGCAAAAAAGGTTGCCATACTCGACACAATCAAACCAGAGGCTGACCAGTTTGCTGGTATCAAAGCTCCGCATTTTGTCCAGTATGTCAAAGCACAGCTCGAATCAGAGCTGGGGCAAGCAACTGTTGGTGCTGGTGGACTCACGGTCAAAACAACGCTTGATTGGCGCGCTCAACAAATTATGGACCAAGCGTTTGTTGACCTATTCAATGGCCCAATGCCTCGCAGTGCTAACTTTGACAATGGCGCGGCAACGCTGATCGACGTACCAACGGGTCAAATCCTCGCCATGCGTGGAAGTCGAGATTATAACTATCCAGGCTATGGTTCTGTCAATTCATCGATCGCCTTTTTGCAACCTGGTTCGAGCATCAAGCCGTTTGTCTTCTCGGCGCTCTTCAAACAACGTGATGGCGCAAATTACGGTGCAGGTTCTATTTTGGCGGATGATCCATTACCACAATCTATCTATACGACCGGTGACGGCAAATCCGTTATGAACTTTGACAACAAATTCCGTGGCGCCATCCCGATTCGATCTGGTCTAGCCGAATCGCGTAACATCCCCGCCATCAAAGCCATGTATATTGCTGGTCGAGAGCTTACTCTCAATACCATTCATGACATGGGCGACAAGGTCTACTGCACTAATGGCGCTAACCGTGAAGTTGGTCTCGCTGCGGCTATTGGTGGTTGCGAGGTAAAACAAGTCGAACACACCGAAGCATTCGCCACTATTGCTCGCATGGGTGTCTATAAACCACCAGCTAGCGTCATAGAGGTAAAAAACTCCGAAGGTCAGGTTATCAAAAAATGGAAAGATGAAGGCAAGCAAGTCATCGATCCGCAGATCCCGTATATGTTGGCAGATATCTTGAGCGACGACAACGCCCGCTCGCCATCATATGGACGAGGCGCTTCGGGGCTTGTTGTTCCCGGAGTGAAGACGTTTACAAAGACCGGTACAAGTAACGCTGGCACCAAGTCTAAAGACCTATGGATGATGAGTACGAGCCCGCGTGTCGCCCTCGGCATGTGGGTAGGTAACCACGATACGCGCCCAATGAGCGATGCCCTGAGTAGTCGTATCGGACCAACAATCAACAAGATCATGGGGCCAGTCCACACTGAGATATATCAAAATGACGGCTCATGGAAACCTGGCGATTGGTTCACTATGCCGGCTGGTCTGCAACGCCTCACTGTCAGTGGACGTAGCGACCTCTTCCCTTCATGGTATAGCAAAGCTCAGGCAAATCCGACCGAAAAAGTTACCTTTGATAAAGTGTCCAAGAAAAAGGCGACCGAGTGTACGCCAGAATCCGCCAAAGAGACGCTTGACGTCCAAAAGTTCACTGATCCTATCACGAAAAAAGCAGCCTATATCTCACCAAGCGGCTATGACGCAAATGCTGATGATGACGTGCATAAATGTGATGACGTAAAGCCATTTGTGACAACGATCTCATCGAACAAATCGGGTAAAAAAGTTACGGCAAATGTATCTCAGGGTACCCACGCCATCCAAACCGTTGTCTTCACTGTAGGTGGTCAAGAAATAGGCTCGATGGCAGGAAATGGTAGCGGCTCATATACGATCGATTACAATGGACCATTTAACGGTACTGTCACCGTCACGGTCACCGATACGGCACTTTACAGTAACTCTTTAACTAACTCGTTATAGATTATTTATTTACGAGATCGACAAACGCATCCTCACGGGTGCGTTTTGTTTGACGAGATTGTTTCGTAGCAGGGCGGTAGGGTAGCTGTCTTGGCGTAGAGGTTGTCTTCTTGGGGCGATCAGGTACAGATCTTGACCTGGCAAACACCATACGGCCTGCTTCTGTTTGAAGCACACGAGTTGTCTCAGCTTCGATCATACGACCAATGGCTGATTTCGCCCGATCAACCACGACCATCGTTCCGTCATCGAGATATCCGACGCCTTGATCTTTGTTTTGACCAGCAGCAACGATCTGAACTTTGATGACTTCACCAGGAAGATGCATCGGTCTGAGTGCATGCGCTAGCTCGTTCACGTTGACGACCGTTATATGCTCGGTGCGTGCCACTTTGTTGAGATTGTAATCTGTCGTACAAAGCTTGGCATCAAGTTTTTTGGCGAGAACAATGAGTTGCTCATCTACCCCCTCAGGGTGAACAAGCCCGTCATCATAGAGTGTAACGCTAATGTAGCGGATTTCTTGTAGCTCATTGACTACGTCTAGTCCGTAACGAGCACGTTCGCGTTTCTCGTGATCCGCCTTGTCGGCCATATATTGCAGCTCACGTACGACACTGCGTGGTACGATCAGCTCATTGCTGAGAAAACCAGATCGTGCAATTGAAACAATCCTCCCATCAATCAATGCACTCGTATCACAAATGATACGTCCGCGTGACGTTTTAGGTGTTGATTTCGCAATATGCGCATAGGTCAAATATGATGTCTCTGCGGCGATAATCACCGCTAAAATAGTAGGTATATCCATAATATCTTTCTTATTATACCTCAGGCGTTATCGTGGATGACAAGGTTGTCCGTGCCTGAAGAATCTTTTATTGTGAGGTGATTGCGTAGTGCTGAGCGAAGATCCTGAACTGGTGAGATAAATTGATCGACAGGTTTTGTCTGTGGTGCTACGGCGTGTTTAAAGCCAATCTTTTTGGCTTCGGCAATACGACGAGCGGCATTGTGTGCACTGCGGATTTCACCACCCAGCCCCACTTCACCGAATACAACCACATCTTGATCAAGCGCACGACCAGCCGATGCGCTAGCAATTGCCATGCAGATAGCAAGATCGGCTGCAGGGTCGCGAAGCTTGAGTCCGCCAACAACATTGATAAAAATATCTTTGTCACCTAATCGAAGCTTTGTGCGTTTTTCAAGTACCGCAACCAATACATTAAGACGATTGAGGTCAAACCCGCTAGCAGTGCGTTTTGGATAGCCAAAACTCGTTGGATTGACAAGTGCCTGTATCTCGACGAGAAGTGCTCGATTTCCCTCCATAGTCGCTAGAATAATTGAGCCATCACTGCTCGATCGCTCTGCCAGCAAACTCGCCGATGGATTATCGACAAGCTTGAGACCGCTACCATGCATTTCAAAGATTGCCAGCTCTGCAGTAGAACCATAACGATTTTTGATAGCGCGAACCATCTTAAACCCGCCATAGCGATCACCCTCAAACTGCAGTACGACATCAACAAGATGCTCCATCACTTTTGGCCCGGCAATACTGCCTTCTTTTGTCACGTGTCCCACGAGCAGGACTGCCGTATTTGACGATTTTGCCGCCTGAATAATGAGATTGGTTGCATTGGTAATCTGACTAACTGTACCTGGCGCACTGGCTATTTCCGCCATCATAAGCGTCTGGACAGAGTCGACAATTACCAGACGGTAGTTGCCTCCCAGAATTGTCGCTGCAATATCATCTGCGCTCGTCGTGCTTGCAAGTGCTAACTTCGTTGCATCATCAGCTCCAAGCCGTTCAGCACGTAATTTTACCTGGGATGCCGATTCCTCCCCTGTTACATAAAGTACATTTTCAGCATGGGCAATTGCTGCAGCAACCTGTAGCAGCAGTGTGCTTTTACCAATGCCCGGCTCTCCCGCTACCAATACAACCCCACCGGGCATGATTCCGCCACCCAACACAACATCGAGATCACCGATGCCGGTACTCATACGATCTTTGACGGCATCGACCTTAACGTCACTTAGCTCAGAAACGGCAAGCGGCTTGCCCTCAGAGCGACGCACGACAGACTTACCCGCCACTGGCACTGATGATTCAACAAGACTATTCCATGCCCCACAGTTTTCACAGCGACCAGCCCACTTTGTGTACGATGCCGCGCATTGCTGACATTGATATCGTGATGACTGCTTACCCATCTATGCGTCCAAGACGGTTTATCATAGAGTAGGCACCTCTGGGGTTTGAGACGAATTAATACTTTTTTGCAGACCTTCTGCGGCGGTATTGAGGGTGTCTAGCTCCGCTTTCTTCGCATTGTAACTATCAATTTTCGCTGTGATATCTGAGCGCTGTTGCTGAAGTCGTTCTTGTTGAGTGATGAGAAGGCCTCTTTCATAAGTAAACTGTGATTGACTCGAAAAGCTTCCGTCCTGGGCGCGTTTGTTAAAATTTGTAATATCCGCTTTTAGTGTCTCCAGCGCCCTGGTATAGCTATCCGTATCAGCTGAAACCTCTGCCGACAATGTGTTTAACGATTCGATCAGTGCTTTTTGTTTCGCCTCTAGCTCACTAAAGACCTTCTCGTATTGGTTACTGAGGGCAACAAGTGCGGATCGATTAGTGAAATAGCGCGAATAATATGCTTCTAATTCTGGCGATAAGGCAGTAATTTCCGTACCTAAGATCGAGTGAAGCTCATTGAGTCGCTCACCGGGTTCTGTTTTATCATAGAGCGCCAGTCGTTCACGTAGCTTTTCGTCAGTAATTGAAGCTGATTGCTTCTCTATCAACGAGTCTATGTGTTGTCTTTCACTCGTCGACAAACGATCATACGCAACATGAAGCATTTCATGCGCAGCCGTTACTTCTTTAATACCGTCGAGTTGCGTATCTGTGACATCAAAAATGTATATTCGTTGGTTGACGTAGCATCCGAGAACGGCTGTCTTTTCTACCAACTGACGGCAATGTGAGTTGAACGCATCACGACCATCAATTTGTGGCCAAGCAGTATAAAACAAGAACTTGCCTCGTTCATTGAGCTGTGCACGCTCTGAGATAGCCGAGATAGTGTCTGTCGGCTTAAACTGCCAGACGCGTAACTGATCAGTGATCCACTGCCTGTTGAGCGAGATAGCAATCGCTATCGCTAAAACTATCCCTAGAAGGATAAGTTTGATAACACTATGTTGTTGGCGCGACTGCACTGACACTAGACTCCTCGGCTGATGCTGTTAGTATTATCTCATCTTTTTTTGCATCGACAGTAATAATTGTCCCTTTTTGATACCTATCCCCGATAATCCCCTCTGCAATCTGATGTTCGATCACGTCTTGAATGACTCGACGAAGTGGCCGTGCGCCATTATGGGCATCATAGCCTCTTGAGATAATAGTCTTTTTTGCCTTCGACGTCACATTGATGCCGATGCCCTTACGCTGTAATCGTTTTTGTAGATCTTCGAGCTGCAAATCAACAATTTTGCTAACCTCACGCCGGCTGAGTGAATGAAATACTACGATGTCGTCAAAGCGGTTGATAAGCTCAGGACGCATCATGTTTTGTAAAGCTTTTTTGGCAGCTGCTTCATTTCTTATGTGCATTTCGCTTAGGTCATCTCGATCTTTTTTGGTGACTGCCTCAAATCCCATTTCAGACTCTCGGTACATCACATCCGACCCAAGATTACTCGTCAAAATGACAATCGTGTTCGTAAAATCTACTTTGCGACCTTTTGCATCAGTCAGTGTGCCATCCTCTAGGAGCTGGAGCAAGAGCTGGAACACGTCAGGATGCGCCTTTTCAATCTCATCAAACAGCACTACGCTATATGGCTGTCGACGAATCTTGTCCGTCAGTTGTCCGCCGTCTTCGTAGCCAACATAGCCAGCTGGAGCTCCCACCAGTCGGGCACTGGTATGTCGCTCACGAAATTCACTCATATCAATCTTGATCAGCGCATCATCAGAACCAAAGACTTCTCTTGCAATTACCCGCGCCAACTCAGTCTTACCAACGCCAGTAGGTCCCATGAAAATAAATGATCCGATCGGTCGTTTTCCAGCAGTTATGCCACTCCTGGCTCGACGTATTGATCGAGCAACCGTCTTTACCGCATCGTGCTGTCCTATGATGGATTTACCAATATGTAGCTCAAGTTTTCGTAGTAACGACGCCTCAGATCGCTTCAGCTGACGTACCGGAATGCCCGTCATAACAGCGACCGCATCGGCAATAATATCGCTCGTGAGTCGTGATGATTGTGCATTTTTCGACGCTTTATTGAGCTCATCGAGCTTCTCGCGAAGTCGAGTCATGCGCATTTTATAAAGTGCAGCCCGCTCATAATCCTCACCAACTACCGCCTCATCCATTTTCTCCTCAAGATGGCGTATCTCGCGCATCAATTCGCGAGTTTTGCTTGGTTTTTGTCCTTTTTTGACGCGGACAAGCGCCGCCGCTTCATCAAGCACATCGAGAGCCTTGTCGGGCATATGACGCTCGGAAACGTAGCGATCGGCCATATAGACGGCATCCTCGATCGCCTCGTCGCTCATCGTAACACCATGAAATGTCTCATAATGCCCCCGCAGTCCACGAACAATTGCTACAGTATCTTTATAGCTTGGCTCAGGCACTGTCACCGGCTGGAGACGTCGTTCGAGAGCGGCGTCTTTCTCGATATGTTTGCGATACTCATCTATCGTTGTTGCGCCTATCATACGGATTTGACCACGTGCGAGTGCAGGCTTCAATATATTTGCAGCATCCATCGAGCCTTCGGCCGCACCAGCGCCGACGAGCAAATGCATCTCATCGATAAAAGCAATCGCATGGTCATCAGCTGATAGTTCATCAATCACTTGTTTGAGTCGTTCTTCGAACTCGCCACGATATTTTGTACCTGCTACCATACCCGCAAGATCGAGGAGGATAATACGTTTATCGAGCAGATGCTCCGGTACCTCTTCGCTTGCAATTCGTTGTGCTAAGCCTTCGACAATTGCCGTCTTGCCAACACCAGGTTCGCCGATCAATATCGGATTATTTTTTGTCCGACGACTGAGTATCGTCACCATACGTGCTATCTGGTCAGCTCGTCCTATAACAGGATCAAGCTTGTCTTCGCGTGCCATCGCCGTTAGATCGGAGCCATATTTACTCAGTGCAGGCTGTCGCATGCGACCGCGTGATGATTTCGTCTTGCCACCTTGAGAGGTCTCAGCATCAGCATTTTGGTGATTAAGGTAGCTCTCGATCGCGCCTAAAAGTTCGTCGATATTGACGTTCATGTCCCGCAACAATACCGTCGCCCTAGCATTTTTCTGACTGAGGATGCTAAAAAGTATATGTTCAGTTCCGCAATAATCCTGATGGAATTCTTGTGCAACATCCCAACTCATGCGTAATGTCAGTTTTGCTGTTTCGCTCAACCCCTTGGCACCGACACTGACAACAAGAGCTCGCGGTGTGAGATTAAGTGCGTGTTGCGCTCGCTCAAGTGTCACACTAGCATCAGCGAGTAGCTTTGCCCCTACGGACGTCTCCTGTGCTAAGACTCCAAGCAATAGATGCTCTGTCCCGATATACGAGCTTCCTAGACTACGTGCCGTTAGCTCGGCATGTTGCAAGCTCCCACGCGCATTGTCGGTCAAATGTTCTAAAAAATCTGCAAAATTTTCTGGCATAGTTGCCCCCATTTATGTGACTCGGCCGCTTCTGTCATCTGCCACGTTTCTTTGTATTTCAATTATAGCAAAACTAGCACTCTCGTCAAGCGAGTGCTAGTTTTGCGCTTTTAAACTAAATTTATATTTAGTTTTCGCTTGATTCTTCGATCGCGCTAAACAGCTCATCCTCGATATTTTTGCGAGGTTTTTTCTCTGCGGCTGGCTTGGCGGCAGCAAAAGTAG
>CAZHUZ010000001.1:36637-52229 GCA_964535835.1 uncultured Candidatus Saccharibacteria bacterium
TCGATATTTTTGCGAGGTTTTTTCTCTGCGGCTGGCTTGGCGGCAGCAAAAGTAGCTGACGTAGCAGGCGTGATATCGAGTTCATAGCCAGTCAGCTTGCTCGCTAGACGAACATTTTGACCACCACGACCGATAGCAATTGATTGCTGATCCTCGGTGACGTAGACTTTGGCACGCTTGTCTTTCGCGTTCTCTTCGATCTCAATCTTGGCAATTTCAGCCGGACTAAGTGCATTGCTAATAAAGTTCTTGATATCGGCATCATAGGTAACAATGTCGATTTTTTCCTGCTCGCCAATCTCGTTCATGACAGCATTGACACGAGTACCGTGACCACCGACAAAGGTACCAACTGGATCAACACCTGGTACGTTACTGGCAACTGCTAGTTTGGTACGTTTGCCTGCTTCACGAGCGATAGCTTTGATCTCGACCGCGCCAGTTTCCATCTCGGGAACTTCCTGACGGAAAAGATATTCGACGAATGCTTCGTTGGCACGTGTCAATATGAGTTGTGGACCACGGTTGTCACGCTCAACGTCTTTTAGAAAGACTTTTATACGACTACCGATACTATAAAATTCGCCCGGGATTTGTTCGCTCTGTGGCAAAATTCCGATTGTCTTTCCCATTTCGATTCGTACGACACGTGGCTCAACACGTTGGACTATACCGACGAGAACAGTACCAATCTTGTCGGCAAACTCTTCCATGACGACTTCGCGCTCTGCTTCACGCAACTTTTGCAAGACGACTTGCTTTGCTGTCTGAGCGGCAACACGTCCAAATGATGACGCTTCAAATTCTTCTTCAACAACATCGCCGACCACAGCGTCTTTTTTGATCTTTTTAGCTTCGGCAACGGTTAATTCCGTTGCTGGATTTTCGACTTCGTCGACGACTTGATACATCACAAAGACTCGTGCTGTGCCTTTGACTGTGTTTAGTTCTGCACGTACATCCTGATCACGATCACCATTGTCACGACGCCATGCAGCAGCAATTGCTTGCTGGACAACATCCATAACAGTTTCTTCGGGGAGGTTTTTTTCCTCAGCAATCGTGGTGATTGCGAGAACGAGTTGCTTGACGTTGAGATCGTCCATGAATATAACCCTTTCATTTTTCATTAAAAAACCCGACCTGCCGGCCGGATAAGTACATCGATCATTATATCTGCTAGGCATCATACTGTCAATGCTCCGTGTAATGCTACAATGTTTTTTATGCAGATCGTACGTCGACTATACAAACATTTCCAACCCGACCACTATCAACTTGAGCTCGTTATTGACCGTAAGGGACGATCATTTCAAGGCATCGTGACAATAAGTGGTCATCACCCAAAGACATCACTACCGATTGCCCTTCATGCCAAAGACTTACAAATCAACTCTATCGCAATTGACGATACGGTTGTCTCATTTGAAGTTCATGATGATGAAGTAACGATTACCCCTCAACTTACTGCAGGTGGTTATCGTATCACCGTCGATTTTACGGGAATTATCACCGATACGATGCACGGCCTCTATCCGTGCTATTACGCCGAGGGAGAAGACAAAAAAGAACTCGTAATGACACAGTTCGAGTCTCATCATGCACGAGAAGTATTTCCGTGCATCGACGAACCTGAGGCCAAGGCTACCTTTAGTCTCACACTCACAACCGAACCAGATGTCACTGTCATCAGTAATACACCAATGGCGTCACAGCATACATCATCCGGTCAACTCGTTACCTCATTTGAGACGACACCTCGTATGAGCACCTATCTTCTCGCATGGGTAATCGGCGATTTACAGAAAAAATCAGCAACCACATCAAACGGGACTATGGTCAACGTCTATGGCACGCACGCACAAGACATCGCCGGCTTTGACTATCCACTCGCCCGAGCAGTCGATCTCATCGAATTTTACGAAGATTATTTTGGTGTATCATACCCTCTTTCCAAATGTGATCATGTTGCCGTACCTGATTTTTCCGCAGCAGCTATGGAAAATTGGGGGCTCATCACGTATCGAGAGAGCTGTCTTCTTATCACCGAAAACGGTAGCCCAAATCTCAAACAGTACATCGCGACAGTTATCGCTCACGAACTCGCCCATCAATGGTTTGGTAACCTTGTGACGATGCGATGGTGGGATGATCTCTGGCTCAATGAAAGCTTCGCAAATGTCATGCAATATATTGCAATCGACAGTTTGTATCCTGACTGGAATGTCTGGCATATGTTCCATACCCTCGAGACAACTATTGCACTATCTCGTGATCAGCTACCATCCATTCAGCCGGTCTTGCATGAAATCAATCATCCTGATGATATTGGACCAGCTTTTGACAAAGCGATTACCTACGCCAAAGGGAGTCGCATCATTCGCATGATGATAGAACTGATGGGTCATAAGGCATTTCGTGACGGTATGAAACAGTACTTTGAAACATACGCATACGACAACACTACCCGTGATGACCTCTGGCGCTCATTGCAGTCATCACAGCATGATATACCATCATTTATGACGTCATGGCTGTCGCAACCAGGATTCCCAGTCGTTTCTGTTTCTGCTAACATGCTCTCTCTGCAAAGGTTCTATGAGGATGATGGTTCGTCATGGTCGATACCACTGTGGTTAGATACCGCATGGACTGTGATCGATACATCGGCTTTTTGCCCAGAGGAAAATATCATTAATCACCAGGCAATCGGTCATTATATTATGCATTACGATCAATCGTCATTTGATATTTTGCTTAAGAATTTTTCACAACGGACACCGGTGGAACAGGCCGAAATAATCTATGAACACGCTTTGCTCGCACAATCAGGCGATGCACCAACACATCGACTCTTTTTATTGCTTGAGCAAGCGAGAAATAGCCAATATGACGTTGTATGGGCAACGCTCGCCATCGTATTTACAATGATTCACGCACTCTACATGAATCCAGAGCGCACTTCATTTGATGAATACGTCCAGCGCTATATCGCACCCACCCTTGATCGCTTGGGTCTAACAAATCGAGACAATGAGTCTGACAATGACCGCAAGATTCGTTCTATTGTGCTACAGCTGGCGATAAAATGTCGCGATACGACTCATATCACGCAGCTTGCAAATCATTATAAGACTATTGATATCAAGACCTCTTCGGGGTCAGAACAATTTTCGTTATTAGCTGCAACTATCAATCATGACCCGACGGCCTTTGACGAACTATTTTCACTGTATGGCCAGTTGCAAAATAGTGAGCTCAAAGAAAATCTCATGCATGCACTCGTTACCACCCACGACCCTACTCATATCGATACCATTATTGTGAGTCTCACAAACACTGATCTCATAAAACCTCAGAGTATCCCATGGTGGTATATGGGGCTGCTCAATAATCCCATCGCTCAAGACAAGATATGGCTATGGCTTGAATCTCATTGGAAATGGATTGAGGAGACCTACCAAGGTGACAGTCTTACCATCGAAAAATTTGCCATGTACGCGGCAAAAATAATTACTGGTGATATATGGTATCGACGCTATGACGAATTCTTTACTGCTCACCCTATTAAATGCACTGAGAGAGTGATTGCCACCGGCAAGGAGTCGATTGATCTTCGTACGCAGTGGTCACTTCATGAACCAGATATGATCTCCTCATATGGTACGATGGGTAGATGAATCACTCTTCTTTTGATACGTCAGTTCGTCCGCAAGATGACTATTTTGGCTACATAAACAACCTCTGGCTTCGTGACAATCCTATACCACCCACAGAGAGCACCTGGGGAACGTTTTATGTCCTGCGCGACAACGCTGCAAAGGCCGTCCACGACATATTTAAGGACCTACAATCGTCAGATAACGCTGCGTTGTCGCATGACCAATTACTTCTCAAGACGTTTTTTGATGTGGCCTGTCATTTTGATAACTATCGTGATAATCATCTCGCGTTTATTCGCAAACAGCTTGATGAAGTAAATGCGATTTCCACGTCCGAAGAACTCGCTTACTATTTGGGCAAATCCCATCGCCAAAGCCAGTCGCCATTTTGGACGCTGTACGTCGATCATGATGACAAAGATAGTTCACGACATGTCTTGCGATTTCACCAAAGCGGATTGACGCTACCAAACCGCGACTACTACCTCGATGACTCAGATCATATGCGCGATATCCGCCTCAAATACGAGCACTATTATCTGCAAATGCAAAAACATCTGCCCGATATCATTACGACCGACTGGCAGTCAGTCATCGATATCGAGACAGAACTTGCCTCGCAGGCGTGGACAAATGTCGAGCTACGCGACATCGAAAAAAATTATACCCTTACGCCACTCCAGGAGCTCGAAAAATCGTACTCGTTTGATTGGACGGCGTATTTTGATGGACTAGGCTGGACAAAACCAAACGATGCAATCGTAGTTGGACAACCACCCTATCTAAAAGCAATGACTGAGCTAATAACTGATATCGACCGAGCAAAACAGTACCTGCGGTGGCATGTTCTCAGCGGCTACCATAGCTGGATTGATACAACGACCGCCCAAATCACCTTTGAATTCTTTGGTACTGCAATAAATGGCATGACCGAGATGAAGCCACTGTGGAAACGTGCTGTTTTACAATCCGATGGATTAGTGATTGGCGAAGCAATGGGACGAGAATATGCCAAACAACACTTTCCTGAAAGTTCCAAAACTGCTGTTGGCGAAATTGTTGAAACCGTACGGGCTGCCTATCACACTCGACTCGATCAGCTTACTTGGATGAGCGACAAGACCAAAAAACGTGCTCATACCAAGCTCGACAATATATCGGTCTTTATCGGCTATCCGTCAGTATGGAAAGATCTCTCATCACTCACTTTAACCGACGATAATCACCTCGAAAACCTTGTTCGGTTGCGAGAATTTCATAGTGATCTCGATATAGCCAAGATAGGTAATCGTCCCGCAGACGAAGAATGGGAGATGAATGCCCATACCGTTAATGCGTATCATCATCCAAATCGTCTCGAGATCGTCTTTCCTGCCGCTATCTTGCAGCCACCGTTTTATGACCCTGCTGCGTCGCTAGCAGCAAATTATGGCGGTGTCGGTGCAGTTGTTGGTCACGAACTCACCCATGGCTTTGATGATCAAGGTGCTGATTTTGACGAAAATGGTAACACCAATCGCTGGCAAACACCTGACGAGCGAAAAGCCTTTGATGCTCTCGCTGAGCACATCGTCAAGCAAGCTGATGCCTTCGAGACTGTCCCTGGGGTGCACTTGCAAGGCAAACTCATCCTCGGCGAAGCCATCGCTGACGTTGGTGGTCTTGAGCTCGCAATCAAAGCCTACGAGATGAAATCCTCAGATCAGAAAACCGATCCCGAATTAAAAGAACTATTTGAAAACTTTGCCCGCTGCGAGTGCGCCCATGCCACACTTGAGCGAGCTATCGAGCTAGCCAAAGTTGATCCACATCCACCGAGTCGTTTCCGCGTCAACTGCGTCGTGTGTCATGTCAATGCATTTTATGACACGTATGGGGTAACAAAAAATGACGATCTCTATACCTCACCCGAAAAACGCGCCAAGATCTGGTAGTTAGTTGCCTACACTCGCTCGATAAATTGACCAACAGAATAGTCCTTGCCCGATAACTCTATGACGCTCAATGTCGCGTCATGCTCACCATTGATATGAAGCCATAGTTTGGCGGCGAAGTTCATTTGATTGAGCTTTTTGGGCGTAATAGCCGCTATCCCACCACCTTGATCATCATATTTGCGATATTTTACTTCGACAAAATGTATAACTTCTCTTTTGCGTGCAATGATATCGACTTCACACCACTTTGTTTTCCAGTTTCTGTCGATAATCTCATACCCGTTATCCATCAAGTAACGACACGCTTCGTCTTCGGCGCGATTACCAACAGAAGTAGTATTTTTCTGCACAACTGCATTATTTTGCATGTGATAATTATTGCTATCATTCATATGTTTCATAGGTGCAAACGACATACGGTGTAAGGGAGTGACGCCAAGCTCGTCGATTCCCTGTTGGTGCGCTGAAGCCCCATAGCCAACATTGCCGTCCCATTTATAACCTGGAAAAACCTCATCGCAGAGGTACATATAATGATCACGGGCAACTTTGGCGATGACCGACGCCGCGCTAACACTCGGTACCAATAAATCAGCCTTCTTCATGGTTGTTGTTTGCAAGGATGGTCCTTGCAATAGGCTGATTGTCCCATCGATGATGATCTCGTCATCATCTGCGACATCCATCTGAGAAATTGCACGCCTCGCAGCAAGCTTGAGTGCGGCCGATATACCAATCGTATCAATATCGCGTGCACTTACCCAGCCAATCCCAATTTTTGGGGCATTTTGCTTGATGATGAGTGATAGCGCCTCACGACGTTTCTTTGAAAGCAATTTGCTATCAGTTAGTCCCTCTATCTCAAATCCATCGAGACCAACCGCCCCCACAACCAGCGGACCCGCCCATGCCCCACGTCCAACTTCATCGATACCTATAACCATTGAATCTATTATTTCGCAGTCTCATAGTCATAGCGATATTGACATTTTATACGTTATTTGACATAATAATATTTGACAGAGTAGTAGCACCTTCACGAATTAGGAGTAATCATGTAGTCAAGACTGGATGACCCTGCAGTCCTTCGAGCGCTATTCGATGGAATCGATGAGCTACGTAAATCAAACAGCATGGATATCGAGCGATACGAGGCCGCTATTGGACGCGCTTACATGCACAATCCCTCATCTATCCCTGCCGACTTCATCGCAAGATTAGAGAAGGCATACATCAGAAAAGCTGTTTTTTCAGACATTACCCAGCTCATTCAGGGCTATTCAAGCGGCCAGCTCGTGCCACCGATAAGTAGTTAAGAGAGGAAATTATGCCCACCAACGTTATCACGCTTGAGCTTGTCAACGAGCTCGTGATCAACACTCTCGAGGACGAACTCCGTGCCTGTAGGCGTGACCCCTCACGGTCGCGCAAGCGTGCGGCAAGATGCCTTGAGAAGTTGATGGACGGCCTCAGTAGAGGCGAACTCGGACAGGGACAGCTGCTCCGGATACACGTTCTCAGTGAGATTTACAGCTGAGGCATCCTGAAGGGCGTGGACATCGATGATCCACGCCCTGCCAGACACTACTCTGTCATTTATCTGCAATCAAAAACCCGCTCAAGAGGCGGGTTTTTCTGTATACAGATGGATTTAAGCGTTTGCCTTGTGGGCAGCTTCGACTTCAGCTTGCTTTTTCTCAAGCTCGGCTTGCTCTTTGGCTTCTGCGGCAGCTTTTTCCTCGGCAGCTTTGGCGGCAGCTTCTTTCATCTCGGCTTCGGCTTTTTCGGCCTCAAGATCACGAACGTCATTGACAGCTTCACGATCAAAGTTGACACCAGACAGTCGAGTGCCTTTACCGGTACGCGCACGGAGGTAGCTGAGGTAGTTACGACGAACTTTGCTACGTTTGGTAACCTCAATCTTGAGGACGAGTGGATTGTGAACCAAGAAACTCTTTTCGACACCAACACCACTGGCAATTTTACGAACAGTAATACGGCTCGTCAAACTATCTTTGCGATCAGTTCGGATGACTGTACCCTCAAAGATCTGCGTACGCTCTTTGTTACCTTCTTTAATTTTTTGGTGCACACGAACAGTGTCGCCGCTACGTACGTCGACAACTTTTTTCTTTTTTTGTGAATCGTTAACCTTCTGAATTAATGCAAACATGCTCTTCACCTTAGATTTATATCAATAGTCAGCTATCAACTATAGCAGGTTTATCTCTGTTTGAAAAGGGTTTTCATCATCAAGTATCCGATGAAAATAATGGAGGCACCGAGAGTATTGGCAAGTAGGTCCCAAGATGTGTCTGTCAATGGTATATGGGTGAGCCCGCTCTCAAACGCCCAGAGTTCGTACAGTTCGTTGAGCACTCCAAGTGCACTCACTGCAGCATAGAGCAAAATCGCATGTTGCCACCATTTAAAGTGTTGTAGTCGATGTATACAGTAGAGCCACAACACTCCGACCATCATACCTCCACCAATAAGATGCGTCATAAACTGTGTGTCTTGACCATTGATACGTGGTGATGGGTAAAACATTGACAACGAAAACATCAAGCAAGCTAAGACGAGTAACCGCTTATCGCCACCGATATGATATCTACGATCAAGCCATAGCATCGAAAAATATAGCGCTAGCGGTACAATTAGGAGATAAACGGCAGTATTAAATAGCAAAGCCATAACAACTGTTATACTAGTACGCATGGATAATGACAAACTTGCACTTGAACTACATGAAAAATATCGTGGCAAAATTACCACTAAACTTCGCGACGATCGTCATCTGACGCGCACTGAATTAAGCGCCTATTACACCCCAGGCGTTGCCGCAGTTAGTCGGGCCATCGCTGATGACGAATCACTACTGCCGAAATACACTTGGACCAATAACCTCGTCGCAGTGATCTCGGATGGTTCTGCAGTACTAGGGCTAGGTAATATCGGGCCAAAAGGTTCTATGCCGGTGATGGAAGGTAAGGCACTATTGTTCAAGCATTTTGCTGGTATCGACAGCGTACCAATCACTCTCGATGTCCATACCGTTGATGAAATTATTGGCGTAGTCAAAGCAATTGCTCCTAGTTTTGGTGCTATCAACCTAGAGGATATCGCTGCGCCCCAATGCTTCGAGGTAGAGGAACGTCTCAAACAAGAACTCGATATACCCGTATTTCACGATGATCAGCACGGTACAGCAATTGTCGTGCTAGCCGGTTTGATCAATGCAATGAAAGTCACAGGTAAAAATCTCAAAGACTGCAAAGTCGTTACGATCGGCGCAGGAGCAGCTGGTACTGCTATCATGAAACTATTGCATCGATACGGTGTTGGTTCACTTATAGCTGTCGATAGTCGTGGCATCATCGGAGACTCACGAGATGATCTCAACGATGAGAAAAAGGCATTATTACCATACCTCGATACATCACTGTCAGGAACTCTTGACGATGCGATATCAAATGCAGACGTATTCATTGGCGTTAGTAAACCAGGTCTTCTGACTCCTGATCTGATCAAGAAAATGGCTCCTCATTCGATCGTCTTTGCGCTGAGCAACCCAACACCTGAGATTATGCCTGATGAAGCAATCGCAGCCGGCGCATCAATTGTCGCGACAGGACGAAGCGATTTCCCTAACCAAGTCAACAATGCGATTGCATTTCCAGGAATCTTTCGCGGCGCGCTTGACAATGCTGTCACCAAAATTACCGATGATCACAAGATCGCCGCTGCCGAAGTAATTGCCTCGCTCGTCGATACTCCTTCTGCAGATATGATTATTCCAAGTGTATTTGATGAGCGCCTCGTCCCGGCCATCGCTGATGTCATCCGATAAATAACCCTATAATACGAGAATTATTATGCGGCCAACAAACGATCACGCTGTCGAATAATATGATCAATCAGCCCATGCGTAGAGGCGGCAAGTGTTTTGCCAAGTGTCGGAGCTGCCCAAAGTCGTTCAGGTATATCTACGCCGAGCACATGTTCATTGACGACAGCAAACGGCGATGTCTCAGCCTCCCTTAGCATCCCCGCAGAGTCACTCGAAAAGCGCGTATGTCCTCCATCGACAACAATATAGCGTACGCCATCTACTACATCACCGGGGTTGTGATCAGATGGCAACTCATATGATGAAAACATCTCGTCATCACGAGGTACCACTAGCCCTACTTTGTCTATGCCAAGCGAACGCAATGACACAGCAGCAGCTAGTTGCTCAAAACGTCTTGATTCATGTATCAAGCGAAAATAGTCTTCTGGATGCCCGCCCACCTCACGGATAAAGCGACTAATTTGCGATAAGGCACCTTCGTCATCATCTGGGGGTATTGAGGCGGTACGAGCAACTGCAGATTTTACAAAGCCTCGCAATGCACCGTATCGAGACAATGTATCTGGCGGAGCAACAAAATTAACGCTGGCAGGACGTGCACTATATCGATCTATAGCTGTATATGTCGTCGTAGCACCACCCGAATACGGAATAACATTTCGACCATCGATAAGCGCGACAAATCCCATAATATTTGCTCTTGCATCGTGATTTGTCACGCCAATTACTTTTTGCTCAAGCACAGTTTCTAAGCTTTTGGCGGCTTTAGTGACACACTTTTCATCACTGCCTAGTCCGCCCAGGATAACAGTTTCAACATTTGGATTAAGTAAATTCCTCATATTGTATGGTAGATTGTATTTTTATTTTATCACAAAATTGCTATTTTTGCAATAGTATTTGGTTAATAAAAATAGCGACTTACGGCCGCTGTATTTACGTCAGTTATGGCTGACATTATTTTTTGATAGGTGTTGTTTTTGTATTTCATAACGCTACCTTCAATCGCTACTATACTCCTTTTATCAAAAAGCACAAGGGTTATAGTACTCGATTGATTTCCTCGAGAGTAGTTTCTCCGCGAAGTACTTTTAGGATACCATCTTGCATCATCGTGATCATACCGTCTTGTTTAGCAGCATTTTCAATATCTTTAACGCTAATATTTAATTCATCGCCTCTTATATATCGCGCAACGCGATCAGTTATCATAAGTTGTTCAGTAATCATTGTACGCGTTACGTAACCAAATGGATACTCAGGACGTGAGCCAGGCTTATAGAGTGTGAGATTGTCAAGATCTGGCTTTTCTACACTTTCTGGCAATTCACCGAGATTGTCTTTTATCCACTTGACTGTCGCTTTATCGGGCGTATAGGCAATTTTAGTTTCGTCATCTAATCGTCGAACAAGTCGTTGTGACATCACAACACGAATTGCATTTGAAAAAATAGGGTTTTGACCGATCATATCGACCATGCGGGCAAAAGCTGCGGCTGAGCTTGAGGCATGAAACGATGTCAGCACTAAATGTCCGGTTATAGACGCCTGGATAGCCGTACGGGCGGTGTCAGCATCGCGAATTTCTCCTATCATTACCACATCCGGGTCAAGCCGTAACACAGCTCTCAACTTGTCTGCAAAACTATCGCCCTCCATCGTATTAACAGGAATTTGACTAACGCCCGGAATAACCATTTCGACGGGATCTTCAAGCGATAGGATTTTTATGCTAGATGAGTTAAGAGCATTAATTATACTGTAAAGCGTGGAGCTTTTTCCCGAACCTGTCGGTCCAACCATCATCAGCATACCGTGAGGATGAGATACCACTTCTTCGATGACTTTTCGACGGTTATCATCCAGCCCTAAGTGGCCTATAGTCAAACGACTTTCATCAAATTGGAATAAGCGGATAACAACATCTTGACCGTATGTCGTCGGTACCGTTTCAATACGCATATTTATTATATGGTCAGGATTTTCGCTACCTCGTTGCGAAAGATGTCCTGCCTGTGCATCAGTACTAGCAGTCGATAGATTAGATCTAGATGCAATTGATGCCAGCAAGACACGGTATTTTTCGCGCGATAATTTAGCTATCGGATGCAATACCCCGTTAACACGATAACGAATTCTAACAAATTCTTGATAGTTTTCGATATGAATATCGCTAGCGTGTAATTTATCAGCTTGATCTATAAGATAAGTTAGGATGTCGTCAGACCGCACCCCCTCAAGAATTGATGAAACCTGCTCTAGTGTCTCGCTATCACCATCTTTCGCGATAATAACATCTTCGTAATGAATTGGCACTGGTGGATCATATCTAAGCATGATATCTTTATAACCAGACTTACTGATAAGCACATAGTCAACCTTTATCATCATGTCAGCGTACTTGGCACGTAATGAATCTAGCATCGACCGAGGCGATTCAGATGTAATAGCAAACACATATGATTGACGGTCATTCCCCCGCCGTAGCGGTATTATCTGACCAGATTTCATATCTTCTAACGGTATAATGTCACGTATCAATTCCAGTTGCTGGACTATCTCACGTGTATCAAAATAGCCCACGCCCAACAACGTAGCACGTTGTTTTGTACTATTCTCTTCTTCTTTGCGGTATTTTATTTCATCTCTTGAAGCCATGATATACTCGAAATACAGACCATATATACATATACATTTTACCACAATGTCTCATCGCGTCATTATCGTTATCGCACACAATATCCGTTCCGTGCACAATGTTGGCTCAATACTGCGCAGCAGTGATGGGTTCGGTGTAAAACGAGTCATACTCACTGGGTATACCCCTTATCCAAAATTACCAAATGACAATCGTTTACCGCATATTAGTCGTAAGATTACGGATCAGATACATAAGACTGCACTAGGTGCAGAACAAACACTCACAATAGAGCATCAACACACACCTGATCTAAACTCGATAAAAAACGACGGATATCGATTGGTTGGGCTTGAGCAAGCCGATCGATCAATCGCGCTGCCAGATTATGAGCCTACTGATAAAATTGCGTTATTGCTTGGTGAAGAAGTTGCTGGTATTAATCCTGATCTACTACATTTTTGTGATGATGTCATAGAAATACCGATGTATGGTCATAAAGAGTCCTTTAACGTCAGTGTAGCGGCTGGTATTGCCCTCTATAGCCTGCGTATGTCATAATAACCATTAAGAGTTTACAAATGAAAAAGCACAAATATTCTCGATCAACGGTACACCCTCATCATTTGCATTCTTTTCGCGCAATATTATTCGGCGTACTACTCGTTGCAGTGGCTCTGATCAAATTTGACGGAGCAAAATTGCCGCGTGTCGCTGAGAAAAAAACTGACGAGCAATCAGCAGTTCTTGCCTATGCAACCTCTATGAGTCGAGGCGCTTTGCTTGCAGAAAATAATGCCTCTCGAGCAGCCAATGGACTCGGCGGTCTCAATCTTAATTCACAACTCAATAATTCAGCTCAGGCCAAAGCTCAACATATGGCTGACAACAACTATTGGGCGCATGTTGCACCTGATGGCACACAACCCTGGTATTTTTTCGAAGCAGCTGGATACAGTTATTCAAATGCCGGCGAAAATCTCGCCTATGGGTTTGATAGCTCGTATGCAGTCAATCAAGGATGGATGAATAGTGCAGGACATCGCGCAAATATTCTAGGAAATTACGTCGATGTCGGCTACGGCATTGTCAACACACCAAATTTTCAGGGCGGTGAATACACTATCGTTGTGGCTCACTACGCAACACCATACAATTATTCTCCTCCCGCACCTAAGCCAGCGCCGACGCCTTCCCCAGCACCAGCGCCGACGCCAGCTCCGACAGCTCCTTCTTCTTCAAAACCAACGCAACAGACACCGTCTTCTCCTGTTACTCAGCCAGCAGATCAGACACCAACCGAAACAACACCGCAAACTCCTGCCAGTGAAACAACTGCTCCTCAAAATACGCAGGCTAGTGAAAAGTCAATTCATTCTACCAGCCAACCAAAGCCTGTTGCGGTTGCAAATGCCCATAATGTCTCTGTACTAGAAATGCTCAAGATGGGAACACTGCCTGGCGTCGCAGTTGCTAGCCTCGTCCTAACGGTCATGGCTGCTGCCTGTTATGCATTAACACACAGAGCATTAATGAAGCATGCGCTTGTCACAAGTGAGCGTTTTGTTCTAGCACATCCTACCTTTGATATCATCGTGCTGATACTATCACTCACTCTTATACTGACGACAACTGCTGCCCGACTACAATAACCTTATTTGTATTTTATAGTATCAGGTCCATAGATTGCTTCTACTCGTTCGGTAAGTTGCTCATCGATACTCGCCTTAAATGGCAAACGTATAGCTGAATCTTTGGCTTCGCCAAGCACCAAAATGATCTCACTATCACCTGGAAAATCATTAAACGTTTTTTTAAGCATCAACAATTTATCCTGATCTGCAGGATCGATCACTTTTATATATATTGTCTGTGCACGATCATCGATCGGTCGATACGTATAACGAGGTGATGGCGGAGTAGTTGGTGTGGCCGGTTGTTTTTTTGCCTTGGGTGATTTCATTTTTTTGCCTGTGCTCTGATAGGTGTCCAGCTCTTCATTGGTAACGAATATTACCTCATCAGCTAGGATTTTTGGGTCAGATAATTGGTTGCCTTCCTTGTCGGTGCTACTGACTTTGCCACTGACCTTTATGACGGCATCTTGTACTAAATTCTCACCAGCACTCTCATAGATCGATGGGAATAATATAATTTCACCCTCACCTGTTTTGTCTTCTAGCGCAACAAATGCCATTTTGCTGCCACTTTTTGTGAGTATAGTACGTACGGTAGATATAACACCACCGACAACAACTGCTTTGCGATCATGCTCAGGCAATATACCCGAGAGTGGCACCGTTTGTTCTTCAAAGTATGCGTCATATCTATCAAGAGGATGAGCGCTCAGATAAAGACCTAGCAATTCTCGCTCCCACAGTAGCATCTCGCGTTCATGATGAGTATTTGGCGCTGATTCCAATTGAATCTCGGGCACACTTATAGCATCTCCCATCCCTCCAAAGAGGTCGGCCTGATTGCTCGCAGCGTCGCGTTGAACTTTGCTGGCATATCCGGTGATAGTGTCGATATTGAACAACAAGTCAGAACGTGAAGCATATTCATCGTATGCGCCTGATTTTATCAATGATTCCCACGCTCGCCGGTTGAATTTGCTGGTACTTACGCGTCGTGCAAAATCACCGATACTTTTAAATGCCCCGTCTTCATCACGAGCACGAATCAACTCTTCAACTGCATTTTCACCAACACCTTTGACTGCTACCATACCAAACCGTATTTCATTTTTATCAGGAACGATAGCAAACTCTTTGTAACTCAAGTTAACATCTGGCGGCAAAACTTTGATCCCCATGTGGCGACATTCAGCAATCTCAATCGCTAAGCGATCGATATCATCACGATCGCTTGTCATGAGCGCCGCCATAAACGCATCAGGATAATGCGCCTTGAGGTAGGCTGTCCAGTAGGCAATTAACGCATAACAAGCTGAGTGAGATTTATTAAATGCATAATCAGCAAAACCTAGAATGTCATGCCAAATTTTTTCTACTGTCTGACGTGGGACGCCATGTTCGACCGCGCCTTCGATAAATTTATCTCCCATCTTTTTTAAGACTTCCGGAATCTTCTTACCGATACCTTTTCGTAATGTATCTGCTTCACCCTGGGTAAATCCTGACATTTCTTTACTCATCTGCATGACTTGTTCTTGGTAGACAATCACACCGTATGTCGATTCGAGAGCGTTCTTTGTAAGCTCATGCTCATACGAAACCTTTTCGAGACCATTTTTACGTCGTACGAAACTATCAGTCAGCCCAGCACCTAGTGGACCTGGCCGATAGAGTGCACACATCGCAATAATATCACTAAACTCGGTTGGCTTGAGGTCTCTTAAGTATCGTTTCATTCCGGCAGATTCGAGCTGGAATACTCCAGTCGTATCCCCTCGCTGAAACAATTCATAGGTTTTTTCATCATCAAGCGGCAACTCGCTGAGATTGATATCATTTTTGTATACCTTTTTGATGATACGAAG
>CAZHUZ010000001.1:52329-53699 GCA_964535835.1 uncultured Candidatus Saccharibacteria bacterium
GCAACATCACGCACGGCAGCCCGAGCCGCCATCTTGCCGAAAGTCGCGATATTGGCAACACGTTCTGAGCCGTATTTTTCTACACAGTACTGGATTACTTCATCTCGACGCGTATCCTGGATGTCGATATCAATATCTGGCATAGAAATACGATCAGGGTTAAGAAACCTTTCAAACAGCAAATCATATTTAAGCGGATCAAGCTCGGTAATGTTAAGCCCGAATGCAATAATTGACCCAGCTGCCGATCCGCGACCAGGACCAAATATTATTCCCTGGCCTTTACCCCAACTTATAAAATCGTGGATGATCAAAAAATAGCCATTGAACCCCATACTGTCGATGATACTCAGCTCAAAATCGGCCCGCTCCAAGACGGATGAATCCAATGTTTTCCTCGCCTCATCTATCGACAATGATGCGCTCTTGTCGCGCGACAGACCACCATATCGCCAGGCCAGTCCTTGCCACACTAGCTGGTCTAGGTGAGACTTTTCTGTCTCCCCCTCCGGGACTGGGAAACGCGGGATCAGTATCTTGCCAAACTCTAGATTGACATCACAACGATCGGCAATCGCTTTGGTATTTTGTATGAGATCAGGATGCTTTTTTCCCCAACGCGTGACAACATCGCTAGGATCAGTGACATGCAAATGATAGTCGCGTAGACTCATACGATCTTCATCGGCCAAAAATGCTGCAGTGCCGACACAAAGTAGTATCTCGTGGGATTCTTGATCAGTCTCATTTATATAGTGAGCATCACTTGTGATGACGCATGGAATGCCCGTCTCGCTTGCTAGTCGCAAGATCTTTTCATTTGTCTCGGTTTGCTCTTTGGTATTGTGGTCTTGTATCTCCAGATAATACCGGTCGCCAAACACACTTTTATACCATTCGGCTGTTTTTTTTGCTTCATCAAAACTTTCATTGCGTATCTTTTCGGCAATCTCACCACCCAAACACGCACTGAGTACTATCAATCCCTCTCCATATTTTTCGAGGAGATGATGATCGATGCGTGGTTTGTAATACATGCCCTCGAGATTGGCAATTGTGCTGAGTTTCATCAGATTTTGATAGCCGGTATTGTTCATCGCCAGCAATATCAGGTGATAGCGCGCTTTGTCTTTGGCCGGATCACGGTCATGAATTGTTCGTGCCGCAACATACGTCTCCATACCGATAATTGGTTTGATATCTTGGGATTTGCACGCTTTGTAAAATTCGATAGCGCCCGACAATGTCCCGTGATCGGTCATTGCAACCGCCTCCATACCCAGCTCTTTGACACGCGAAACCAGCTCGTCGACCTTTGTCAGTCCATCGAGCAAGCTATGATGTGTATGATTGTGCAAATGCACAAAATC
>CAZHUZ010000001.1:53799-110966 GCA_964535835.1 uncultured Candidatus Saccharibacteria bacterium
TTGTCAGTCCATCGAGCAAGCTATGATGTGTATGATTGTGCAAATGCACAAAATCACTAGGCTGTAATGCCTTTGATGCGGCCTTGTTGTCCCCTCTAGTCATATATAATCTATTATACCGTAAACGCGAGCCTCTAAGCTCGCGTTATTCATACGAAGTATCGACTATTTTCTAAATTTCTTTATCTGATCAAAGACAAATTTGCCAATGAGCGCTGGAGATGAAAATTTGGCCGTGTTAGCTGCGATACCCTGAATATGATCGACGGTTACCTGGGTTGATTCGGCAATTGATTTAATCTGTCGAGATACTTTGATGAGTATAACCACTAATATTGTTGCCAACAATAAAAATAGGGCTAAAAATATCGAGAGGATGATTACTAAAATTTCTGCTGCTTCAGACATATGTCTCCTTTGCTTTTGATGCGTACAGTCACTACGAAATGAGCGTGGTGTACTCTATAACAAGTATACCACGCTCATGTTCTAACTCTTATCCCCCTAACTTGATTAGACAGTGCGTCGACCAGTAACTAGCTTGAAGATAAACAAGACAATAACAGCGCCAACGGTCGCGACAACGAGTTGCCGAACAGTGCTAGAACCATCGCTTGTACCAGCAATGCCGAGCATTGGTAGCAATAGATTTGCGACAATCGCACCGACGATACCGACAACGATATTTGCTAGTACACCCATAGAAGCATCAGTCTTCATGACCATGCTCGCGAGCCAACCGGCAATACCACCGATAACGATCGTTCCTAGCCAACCTCCTAAACCTGCGTCCATAACTCTTCTCCTTTATTTAATTATGAACTCAGTCTACCATGTGGATATAACAACAAAATGTACGCTGCTTCACAAAATCAGCAGATCATGCTTCTACAGGGAAAAGTGTGTAATGTCTTCGTTATTTTATGAGAATAGCTACTATTGTCTCGTGAGTCGGTCTGTTAAATAACGACGAAATCCTTCACCAATTTTAGGATGACGAAGCGCAACTTCTACCAATGCCTGTAAGTATTTGACCGGATCACCGGCATCAAGCCATGTGCCTTCAACAACCTGCCCGTATACTTTGCCTTGTTCGGCTAGTCTGTTGATGTTTGTCGAAAGAGTGAGCTCGCCTTTTGCATCAACATTTCTTTCCTCAAGTATAGGGAGAATTTCTGGCGTAAGAATATAACCAAGCAGGCTAGTGTAGTCACTCGGACGATTTGCTTCACCCGGTTTTTCAACCAGTCCGGTTACTTCTAAGGTACCGTTTCCGAGATCCTGACCAATAGCAGCCATGCCATACATATCTCCATCGCCAGGACCCGCCTTCATAAGTGATACGATATTTTTGCCGCCGGAACGATTGTACGCTTCTTTGAGTTGCACGGCTCGTGGCACTTCACTGTGATAAAAATCATCGGCTGTCAAAACAAAAAATGGTTCATCGTCATCAATCATATGTTGCGCATTGAGTACTGGCAACGCATTTCCTTTTGGCTCACCTTTTTGACGAATATAGACAAAGTTTGCCATCTCAGCAATCGCCTTGAGACGGTCAGCCATCGCTTCTTTGCCCTTTTCGCGCAGTTCAGATTCCATGCCGTCAGAACGGTCAAAATGATCCTCTATCGCTCGCTTGGTTGATCCTGTCACGATGATGATGTCGGTAACGCCTGCTGCCACGGCATCTTCGACAACAAGCTGAATTACCGGTTTATCAATTATTGGTAGCATTTCTTTGGGCATAGCTTTTGTCTGAGGCAAAAAGCGTGTGCCAAGACCTGCGGCCAAGATAATCGCTTTGGTTGGTTGTTTCATTATGACCTCCAATCTTATAATTTTTCACGAATAAGTTTTTGAGCGAGTCCCGGATTGGCCTTACCGTGAGATTGTTTCATGATTTGCCCTACGAGGTAACCAATTGCTTTTTCATTACCACTACGGAAATCTTCAATCGCTTTTTGTGAAGCCGGATCAGCCAATACTGTATCGACGATAGCTGAAATCTGTCCTTCGTCACTCACTTGGAGAAGATTCTTTTTTTGTGCTATCGTTCTAGGGCTGTCAGAGTCCTTTTGCATGGTGACAAATATCTCTTTTGCCGCCGTAGAATTCACCTCATTGTTATCAACCATCTCTGTTAATTCTATGAAAAATTCATCCGGGATACGATCATGATGAGTATCAGTAGTGGCATCGCTATCAGCAGCTTCACTAACCGCACTTGCAAACCATAGAGCCGTACGTCTCGCCGCGCTGTTATTACCGGATTGTATGAGCCGTTCGACGAGCTGCACTGTGGGCTGAGAACTGAGTAATGCCACAATAACCGTATAGTCGAGCTTGAGATCATCAAGCATTGATCGATAATGGTCTGGGAGAGACGGCATCGATTGTCGTGCCTTTTCGATACGCGCAGCATCAATACGAACCGGTGGTAAATCAGCATCAGGGAAATAGCGATAGTCGTGTGCGTTTTCTTTACTGCGCTGTGAAACGGTCTTTTGTTTTGCTTCATCCCACCCTCGAGTTTCCTGGACAATCACGTTGCCTTTCTCAAGCTCTTCAATCTGACGATTGATCTCGTATTCAGCTGCTTTTTCGACTGAGCGAAAAGAGTTGAGGTTTTTTGTCTCAGTACGGGTACCCCAAGTGTCAGTTTTGCTGACTGATACGTTTATATCAAAACGCATATTGCCATTGTAGAGGTCTCCATCAGTCACATCAGCATAGGTCATCAGCATGTAGAGCTCTTGGGCATATGCCTTGGCCTCAGCCGGACTATGCATATCAGCTTCAGATACAATCTCAATCAAAGGAGTACCGGCGCGGTTGTAATCAACCAAGCTGTAGTCCTCACCGGCTGGATGCGTCAATTTACCCGCATCTGCTTCTAGATGTGCATGATGGATACGGACAGTCTTTGTCTCACCATCCGGCAATGAGAATTGTACTGATCCGGCAAGTATAATAGGCTCAGCGAGTTGAGTAATTTGGTATCCGAGGGGTAAATCAGGATAAAAATAGTGTTTTCGCTCAAACCGACTCAGTGGCGCGATCTCAGCATTGAGAGCAAGCCCAGCACGAATCGCCAAAGTAATCGCTTCTTCGTTGAGCACCGGCAACGTACCCGGTAATCCGAAACACAATGGGCTCACTGTCGTATTGGGCGCTTTACCGCGCGCGTCATTATCTGCACTCGTAAATAATTTTGTACGTGTCTTTAACTGGACATGGCACTCGATGCCGATAGTTGGTTTGTATTGTTGGCGTATCGCTGGCGATATCATAGGGCCCCCAGATCTTTTAGACCCCGCTTGAAACTGGCGAGTGCTTGTCGAGTTAGCTTGGGAGTAATATGCACGTTATCTTCATGAGCAATACGGTTACGTAATTTATGCGCTGCCCATATAGCGTTGCGTTGGCTAAACACCCTAGCTGCACTTACCATGCGTTCACCAATTGTCTGCCCTCGATAGCCTGATTCACGCAGCGCACGATCAAGTAATTTATCTGCTTGCATAACAGCAAATTGTTGAGAAGATGGATCACTCCCAAGCGAGGACTCAATAGCCAACCAATCTTGTTGGTAGACAGTTTTATCGAGTCGAGAACGACCTTTTTTGCCGAAACCGATGATGAGTAGCAAGATCACCCCAATAGTCAACAGTCCAGCCAACATAACAACAATCATGTTATCCATTACTTCGCTCCAATTCTTTTGCAGCCTTAAGTACAATGCCGTCGTTTCTCATCGGCGCTATCACCTGCAAGCCTATTGGTAGGCCAGCTGACGTACTCCCGGCAGGTACGCTGATCGCTGGTAACCCAGCAAGACTAGCGGGAACGGTCATAATATCAGTCAGATACATCTGTAGCGGATCACTTGTGTTTTCACCCAAACGAAACGCAGGTGTCGGTGCAACAGGGCTAATCAAAATGTCATAATGAGCAAACACTTCTTTAAATTCATCGATAATTTTGGTACGAACTGTCTGGGCTTTTTTATAATAGGCATCATAATAGCCGCTACTGAGAACATAATTTCCTATCAATATACGACGTTTGTTTTCATCCATAAAACCCTGAGTGCGAGTGTTGGCATAGACGTCAGCGATACTATGACCACTGGCTGCTACACCAAATTTTATACCATCAAATCGTGCCAAGTTTGAAGTCAGCTCGGCTGGGACAACGATATAGTATACTGCGAGCGCATAATTTTGCATCGGCATAGAAACGTACTCCACGTTATGGCCCTGTTGCTTGGCAAACGTCATCACATGCTCAACTGCTGATTTTACTTCAGGATCAACCTCATCGGTCATTGATTGTTCGATAACTCCAATCTTGAGAGGACTCGGTAATGGATCGTCTAGCGAGTTAATTGCGATAGTGGTACTGTCGTGAGGATCAACGCCGCGCATACAATCCAACACTAATTGAGCGTCATCTACCGTTGACGCGATCGGGCCGACGACATCCGTGCTACTTGCCATCGCAACTACCCCATATCGACTCACTGATCCATATGTAGGTTTGAGGCCAACCACGCCATTATAGCTTGCTGGCTGTCGAATAGAACCGCCGGTGTCTGAGCCGAGAGCAAATGGTACAATCCCAGCTGCGACAGCCACAGCCGAACCACCTGAACTACCACCTGCTACCCGCTCAGCATCAGCGATATTTCGCGTGGGACCAAAATATGAATTTTCTGTGCTACCACCATGAGCAAAAGCATCGAGATTGGTTTTTCCTATACAAATAGCCCCTGCATCCTCTAATTTTTCGATGACAGTTGCTTGATATGGCGCAAAAAAATTCTCCAACATATGAGCGCTAGCCGTAGTACGGCTATCAAACGTCAAAATATTGTCCTTGGCCAAAAACGGCACACCACCAAGTCGACCAATATCTTCACCTGCTGCAATACGTCGGTCTATTTCATCAGCACGACGTAGTGCTCTCGTCTCAATCACCTCCAAAATGGCATTACACTCATCACGCTTTGCACGATCAATGGCCTGTTCAATAATCTTGCGAACGCTGGTGCCGTTTGTAATTTGCTGTGTGATATCACTAATCGTCATAGCACTTTTTTCACCTTTATATGACCGTCATGCGTTGCTGGGGCGTTTTTGAGGAGATTATCACGATCAATATTGCTTTGGCCCACAACATCAGGACGTGTTACATTTTCTAGTCCTGTCACTTGATATGTTGGCTCAACACCTGCCGTATCTACTTCGTCAAGCTGTTCAACATATCCCAAAATATCCTGCAATTGAGATCGAAGCGACTCAGCTTCATCATCACTCACCATCAATGCAGATAGTGCCGCAAGACGTTTAACGTCATCAATAGTAATTGCGCTCATTATACTCAATTATATCAGATCACCTAGTAGGTAGACGAGTCACTCGAGCTATCAAAAGAGCTTGAATCGTATGATGAACTATCATAGAGGCTCGAATAACTTGTTGTCAGTTTAAAGCATTTTTCTCCCGTACCATGTGTTGAGAAGTCAGCATACGTCGAATACTCACTATCATACGTTGAGCGTGAACCGTAGCCTGATGATTTACTCGTATCAGTGACAAATGTTGCACATAGTTGATATTTTCCACCTACTTCTTTTTTATAATCATATCGTGATAGACGCTTCTTTGTTTGTGCATCCAGGTCGCTTAATTCAGATAGGTCAGATGGTAATCTGTTCTTGTCGCTGTAGTATGAATTTATTACCATACTGATAGAATGGAGATCTTCGGCGGTTTTTTGATCACGATCAGCGCCTTTAATTGTTGATAGTGAAACTGTCAGAAGCGCAATCATAATAGCTAGGCTCAGTATGCCAAGCGCTATAACAAAAGTTTTACGACGTACTTTTGGATGGTGAGTGTAGGCAAAAAACAATCCAGCGGTCGTCATAACAGATAGAACGAGTGGTAATACAGCACGTAGCAAAGTGTCGCTCGCATCATCATCGATACCTATGACAATACGTAGCAGCGCATACACTATCGAAAGAGCTATGCTGGCAATAGCAACTACCACCCAAAATGAGAATAAACCGACAATCAGTTTGTGCATAAAGCGTTGTTCGTTTGCCGGATTATTGATAGCGTGGTTGCGTGCGCGTAGATAGAAAAACAAGGTAAATGGCACCCATACGATCATCATTGCCACTATCCACAAGGCAAATTCGCCCATAAACCTCTGCGCTAGCGGGCTGTCGACGCCAGCCCAATGATTGATAAGTGCAAAGTAGCTATAATTTATTACTCCTGCAGTGACAAGCAAGCCAAATGTAGAGAGAGCAAGTTCTAGGGTATACCACGACATCCCGCCTGTTAATTTTTCTCGCCAATTCGTTTTGGATACACGAGGCGGTTGTGCTAGTGGTGATGATTGCGGTTCGACGGCCATAGTTCTGTCTGATTCCATATAGCTCCTTAAGGGTTACTTATCTTCAAGTATATCACTTACTCCTACAAAGACTGCTTAATCTCATCGATCAGATCGCGTAACTCAGCAGCCTTTTCAAATTCCAAATTAGCAGCTGCAAATTCCATTTGACCCGTAAGTTCTTTGACCAGATGCGGGTATTCATCCTTGGGGATTTTTTTGAGATTTATTTTATCTTTTTTCGCGTCGTCTTTTTGAGGGATGATCGCCCGCAAGCCTTCATCGACAGCTTTGTTCACGCTCTTTGGGGTGATACCATGTTCACGATTGTATTCTTGCTGGATGCTGCGGCGCCGATTAGTCTCATCAATTGCACGTTTCATTGAGTCAGTCATAGTATCGGCATACATGATAACCTTTCCGCGCTCATGACGAGCTGCACGTCCTATGGTCTGTATAAGTGCTTGTGATGAGCGTAGAAAACCTTCCTTGTCTGCATCCATGATTGATACCAAACTTACCTCAGGCAAATCTAGTCCCTCACGCAACAGATTGATACCGACCAACACATCATAGACGCCGAGACGCAGGTCACGCAAGATATCACCACGTTCCAAAGTGTCAACATCACTGTGTATATATGCCGTCTTAATGGAGAGTTCTGATAAATATGTCGTGAGATCCTCAGCCATTCGTTTAGTAAGCGTCGTAACCAAGACTCGTTCACGCTGACTAATACGAGTTCGGATCTCGTTTAGTAGATCATCAATCTGCCCTTCGCTCGGACGAACGTCTATGATTGGATCGAGTAGCCCTGTTGGACGAATCACCTGCTGCACAGGCACGGGTGTTCGGGCAAGTTCGTACGGCCCAGGTGTGGCCGATACGTACACGACATCCCCGATATGCTTTTCAAATTCCGTAAAAGTCAAAGGACGGTTGTCGAGTGCACTTGGCAATCGAAATCCGTGTTCTACGAGCACCTCCTTGCGTGCTCTATCGCCATTGTACATACCTCTCACCTGAGGAATTGTCATATGTGATTCATCAATCAATAATAAATAATCATCAGGGAAATAATCCATCAACGTCGCCGGCTGATCACCAGGTGCTCGATTCGTGAGATAACGGCTATAATTTTCGATACCTTTGACAAATCCGGTTTCTTCCAGCATCTCCAGATCATATTTGGTACGTTGCTGTAATCGCTGAGCTTCGAGCAATTTATTATTTTGTTCGAACCACTCTAAACGTTCGGCAAGCTCGTCTTTGATTTGTACAATCGCTTTTTCGAGTTTATTTTTTGGAGTGACATAGTGAGAGCCAGGAAAAATCTTTATCTCGGAGGGTTCATCAGTTATTTCACCTGTCAACGGATTAATTTTTGTTAGTCGCTCAATATCGTCACCAAAAAATTCTATGCGGTATGCTTCTTCGCCGCCACTTGGAATCACGTCAACTGTATCACCCCTCACTCGAAAAGTTGAACGATGAAAATCAATATCATTGCGTTGATATTGAATATCATTAAGATGGCGCAATAATTTGTCCCGTTTGCGGGTCTCACCGCGACGAATACGAATAGCCATATCGCCATAGTCTTCCACCGAACCGATACCGTAGATACAGCTCACGCTCGCTACGATAATAACATCTCGTCTGCTAAGGAGGGCAGCTGTCGCTGCATGACGTAATCGATCAATCTCTTCGTTGATCTTGCTATCCTTTTCGATGTAAGTATCGGAGCTCGCGATATACGCTTCAGGCTGGTAATAATCAAAATAACTCACAAAATAATGAACTTCATTATCAGGAAAAAATTGTTTGAATTCTGAGAATAACTGAGCAGCAAGTGTTTTGTTATGCGCCAACACCAGCGTCGGCACTCCTCGACTCTTGATGATATTGGCCATAGTAAATGTTTTACCCGACCCAGTTACACCGAGAAGCGTTTGTTCTCTTTCTCCCTTTTCAAATCCACTCAGTAACTGAGTGATAGCGCTTGGTTGATCACCTGTTGGGTGATAGTTACTCTGCAAACGAAATGTTATCATATAGTTATTATACTTGCTTACTACCATTTACTAATTACTATTTACCCATTACCATAATTACTATGTCTCATACGCACAAACATGAAAAAAGAGTATGGCTACCTGACGCCCATCTAGTAAAAGCTATCCAACACTCCACCGACCAATTACGTAGCAGTGACGAAGAATTTGAGCGTGCTTTTCGTATCCTCAAAAAATACCCTATGCGCGTCACGATATTTGGATCAGCTCGTCTGCGACCAAGCGACGTACATTATAAGCATGCCAAAGAGCTCGCCAAAGCACTGTCACAAGAAGGCTATACTATCGTGAGTGGCGGTAGTGGCGGGATCATGGAAGCAGCCAATCGTGGCGCATTTGAATCGGGTGGGAGCGCGGTTGGATTTAATATTATCTTGCCTCATGAGCAAAAAACCAATCAATATACTACGGATAATCTATCATTTCATTATTTTTTTACTCGCAAAGTGATGATGACATTTTATATGCATGCCTACATATACTTCCCTGGTGGATTTGGGACATTTGATGAGCTGTTCGAAGTCATGACATTGATTCAAACAAAGAAAATGCCATCGGCTCCTGTTATATTGGTCGGCACAGAGTATTGGAAAAAACTTGATCATTTTATTCGCGAACAGATGCTTGGCACTGGCTTGATTTCACCTGGTGACGAAAAAATTTATACCATCACTGATGACATCGATACAATTTGTAGGCTAATCAATACAGACTATGACAACTAACGGATAGGCTCTAATGATTCAAGAGAGGTATTAAATATCTCATCAGCTTCAAGTATTTTTGCATCTTTACAGAATAAATCTCTCTGTTGTTGTGAAGTCTGATCCTGTTTAGCAGAGGGAAGTTCGGCTAGATTATAAAAATAATATTCTCCCACATGATATATTCGCCGCATTGTCGATAACTCATCTGGTAAGTAAGCGTAATTCTTTTCAGGTTGTTTGGCAGACTTGAAATAATCAGCGAGTAAAACATTTTTATCGGCTACACGAATAGTCATCTGATCACCATTCATCCGCTTTACTTTGAGACCGGGCGCTGAACCACGAATATTACGATAGAATAGTACCCTGCAGTCATCATCCATAATTGATTTAATACTCGCAAATGTATATGAATCGTCAACACTATCATAATAATATGCTATGTTGTTTTTGTATCCATATGGTACACGAAATAATACTTTTGTCTCCTTTAGTTGTAATAGATCAGTGTTAATCCTCCGCCAAGTTATATTATCCCTGACAATAGTTCGAGGTATAAACCCAGTATTTTTAGGCAGGGCTGGAACTTTCTCAGCCGCAACTTGAGTTTTGATTGTTGCGTCTGCCGACAGGAAGAATATCGTCATAAATCCAATGATTATTACACCAAATAATACCCAGCCAGTAATGGGATTTAATTGTTTTGTCAGTATTTCTTTTATATCCATGTGCGATCCTTGTCTGTAGTCATTATACCTTATTAACCATCTGATATCTTTAATTGATTATAAACCGAGTTACGAATAGTCGGGTTGTTCAAGTACGTACTCACAATATATGATTCTAGTGCTCTACCTGCAAATTTAGTAGAATGATTATTCAAAGTTCGTTGATCAAAAATATCTTGACTTATGTCGATCACGTTATATGAGATAACGAGCGTATCACCAGACATACAATGACCAGCATTATGCCAAAATAGAAATCGCTCATTAATAGCACCAAGCCAATCATTCGGCTCAATAAACTTTTCATCTGAAGATAATAGATCAAATAACGATTCTCTTGGTTGAATACAATTAGATAGATAATTGTGTACTCCGCGCCAGCTCATGACATGGTTAGAGATATGGGCGGCTGGTTCATCATGATCTAATCGATTGGTCACAATTTCACCAATATGCCTTACAAATCGCTGGTGAGTGATCTCACCACTAAAAGCCAATATTTCGTTTATATAGTGAATCATTGCAGACACATAAAAGATAGTGTATCCATCCATCAAAGTCTGCTCGGTCAATACTGAACCGATAACCCCCGCTTCTTTACTATGTAACAAACCATGATTTCTCTTAATGCTGGGTAGCTGATTAAGTTTTTTAATTGAATCAAGATCTACAAACTTAATTTGTCGCTTTTCAAAGTCATTTTCCTCGAGACGTTCGTACGCTTGATATAGTTTATCGGACCAGTTTGTATCTTCAATATACCTTGCAATAACCATAATGGTAGGTATTGGCAATTTTCGAAGCAGACTTTTGACATTTTTGTATCCCAAGAAATCAATTGTTTTTTGTGGTGGTATGTCACTAATAATTTTTTTCAGTACAGAATTCTTAATAGCATTTACCTGAGGTGGAGAGACTAACTTATTTATATATTGTTTTAACTTTGTAGAATAATCAAGATTAGAAGTGAGGTGATGGCTATCGATAATTTCTTTTAAAAACTTATCGTCCAGCAATACACGTTGACGCAAAGCCTCATACAGTTCATGCTGTGTTGTATCCCGTATATCAAGCCCAAGATCATAGTGTATCCTCGCTACTGTCTGATCTATATAACCAAGTATCGTTACATCTATGCTTTGCCCTCCACTAGCTTTTTCAAGCACGCTTAAATCATAAGCTCTTGCACGGGATGTGAGAAGCCAATTTTCAAGTCGATTCCTCATAATATCTACTATATCTTTTTGTTTGTTGAACCAAATGCTTCAATCTTCTCTTCGACAACCCGTTGAACGGCATCGTACACCGTTGGCATGAGCTTGACGACTGCATACTCTTTAGGATTGTCATGGAGAACCTTTTCCAGCGTCGTACGAAATACATAGCGCATATCACTGTTAATATTGATCTTGCTTACACCGATCTTTGCTGCTTGCTCAAAATAATGCAGTGGCGTGCCGCTACCACCATGCAAGCTAATCTGACATCCTATCGAATCACGTATTTGTTGGAGCAAATCAAGATCAAGTTGTTTTGGAACAGGATATTTACCATGTAAATTTCCGATCGCAGCGGCAAAGGTGTCAATACCCGTCGCCTCTACAAACGCCTTTGCACCTTCTGGAGTACTAAATGTCTTTTTTATCTCATCATAATTGATATCTTCTTCATGTAGATTACTGCTGCCACCAAAATAATGAGGCTCAGACTCCACTAATGCTCCTGTAAATTTTGCATACTCAACGACTTCTTTAGTCTTGGCAATAATTTCTTCGTCTGAGGCATTATGATTTGCTTGACTGACATCGATATGGATAAACTCAAAACCAACATCGATAGCACGCTTGCAATCCTCAACTGTCGGGCTGTGATCGAGATTGAGATAGACCTCAATACCGTATTCTTTAGCGTAGTTATCGACCATATCGCGGATATTTTCGAGTCCCATCGCCGACACTTCACCATCACTAACTTCTATGAGCACCGGAGAATTTTTTGCTTGTGCAGCCCTAGCGATTGCAATGAGTGTTTCTTGATTATCGACATTAAATGCGCCAACGGCGAAGTGTTGTTGACGACTGCGCTGCATCAAATGACGTGCGCGCAAACAGTTATCTCGAATATCATGAATAGTAAGGCCCATAATTAGTCCAACCTCTTTGCTTTATAGTTAGATGGTGCTTTTTCTAACCATTCTTTTAGCTCACGCGTTGTCAAGAGACCTTCTTGCGCACCCGGATATAGGACGACGCTTGCCGGCGTAATCGGCGCAAGCTGCAACGCTCCTTCAAGGCTATATCCTTTTATGAGTGCACCAATAAAAGTACTGGCGTAGGCATCACCGCATCCAGTCCGCTCAACAGGAGGCGCAACGTCAGGATAAATCGGCATAAATAAGTGTTGCTTGCCATCGCTTGCATAACTACCTGCTGGACCATCGGTGATGAGCACTATTTTTGGTCCGAGATCATGCATTTTCGCAAGTAACTCTTTGACGTTGTCATAATTACCGCCCGTAACCTGTACGGCCTCTTCGCGATTGAGCACAACTACTTCGGAGCGTTTATATACATGATGTAAGCGCTTGGCGCCAAACTTTATCTGAAATGTGCCTGGCTGAAATGCCAGTTTGACCTCAGGATAGCGATCGAGCCACTCCATAATATCGTCATGCATATCGACTGCATTTTCTGCGATAGAACTAAAGTATACCCATTTTGGGATCTCACTCTTATGGAGATGTGGCCAGTGATAATCATAGTGTTCATGGTTAATGAGGATGGTACGATCATCTTTATACCACAACACGTAGTGATAATTTGTCTTTTTGCCACGTTGCAATTTGATCAAAAATGTATCGACACCTTTTTTGGCAAGAGTATCAACTACCTGACGTCCACGATCATCATTGCCTAAGTTGGTTGCCAATGAGCTATTGAGTCCAAGCTTGGCGAAGTTGACCGCCGCATTTGCAGCATTGCCAACTCCATAAATAACTGTTGAGCGCTCAAAAGGCACTTTCATGCCGTAGGGAATCTCAAGCCACTTTTCACCCTTGCCGTTATCCTGCACCCTACCCTGGTCTTCAAACAATCGTATAAAATCATCAATAACCGTATCTCCAACCGAGATAACATCGATACCGTATGGATTGTCGTTTACATCATCTTTTCGTTCATCTGACATGATTATTCTCCTTGGTGATACTGTGGATTAATTTTGATAAAGTCTTTTACTGATTCACAGATATGTGGGGCAGTGAGGTGAAAATAATCAAGTAATTCTTCAGGCTTGCCGGACTCTCCAAAGCGATCATGTATACCCAGCCGTCGTATCGGTACGGGTAGTGTATCTGACGCAAGCTCACACACTGCACTGCCAAATCCTCCGGCAATTTGCGCCTCTTCAACGGTAACGGCACGACCGCATTTTATGAGAGAGGGCAAAATAGTATCCTTGTCGAGTGGTTTTATAGTTGGCACATGTAACACCTCGGCCTCTATACCGGCATCAGCCAACAATTCTGCTGCTACGAGGCATTGATAGGTCATCGTACCCGTTCCCAGCAGACAGACATCAGTTCCTTTGCGAAGAACATAGGCTCGCCCAATTTCAAACGGTGATTCATCCGTGCTATATACGGGTGTTGGCTCTCGTGCAAGGCGTAGATAGGTTGGACTGTCCTGGCGAGCAATAGCTAGTGTTGCTTTTTCAGCCTCTTTACTGTCACCGGGTGCAATCACTATCATATTTGGCAACACCCGCATCATTGCAATATCTTCAAGCATCTGGTGTGTCGCACCATCTGGACCAACCGAGATACCGGCATGTGAACCGACGATGCAACTAAACCGTTCGTTGAGGCATAGTGTTGTACGTATTTGCTCCCAGTTTCGTCCGGGACTAAACGCAGCATAACTACTAGCAAAGGGTTTCTTGCCCATGCCACTCATCCCCGCAGCGACAGTGACAAGGTTTTGCTCAGCTACACCGACTTCGACAAAACGCTCCGGATGCGCTTCCTTAAATAAATGCATTTGCGTCGACTCTGTTAGATCAGCACAGAGTGCTACAACTCGCTCGTCTTCATCACCCGCCTGCTTCAACCCTTTGCCAAAACCTTTGCGGATGGGTTCTGTTTCGATATTAGAATTACCAATTTTTGAATTAAGGTAAAAGTTATTCATGTTCACTCCTGATTTTTCCTTCGAGTGTACGTAGTTTTTTGAGAGCATCACGCGCCTGTTCGCTATTTGGTGGAGCCCCATGCCAATGATAGTCATATTCCATAAAATCAACACCTCTACCCGGAACCGTATGAGCTATTATTACGCTTGGCTTATTGGTGATTGCACGCGCCATGCTACATGCGTCAATGATGCTTTCGATATTATTGCCATCGATTTCCTGGACATGCCAGCCAAAACTCTCCCATTTTCCCCGTAGGTCCTCAAGTGGCATAACATCTTCTGTATTGCCGTCGATCTGAATATTGTTGCGATCAATGATGCCGATGAGATTGTGCAATTTGTACTTACCTGCAAACATCGCTGCTTCCCAGATATTTCCTTCGTTTAGTTCGCCATCACCCATCATGACATAGACCCAGCGTTGTGGACCGTGATCCATATAGTGCATGACATACGCCATACCGGCTCCCTGACTAAGGCCTTCACCCAAGGGACCGCTTGTCGTCTCCATACCCGGCAGACGCGTGCGCTCTGGATGGCCCTGTAATCGACTACCAAATTGACGAAGTGTCTCTAGCTCCTTAACCGGAAAATATCCGGCACGAGCCATCGTCGCATATCTCACCGGCACAGTATGGCCATTGCTAAGTATGAGAATATCTCTATCTTTTTGATCTGGATCATGTGGGTCGTGATTCATGACGTTAAAATACAGTGCAGTAAAAATATCAGCCATTCCGAGCGGGCCTGCACTATGACCTGATCCGGCCTGTTCAAGCATCTTTATAATATCCTGACGAATTGTGTTCGCCATAGCATCGAGTTGTTTCAATGTCAGTTGCCCACTCATTACCTATCATTTTACCATAAGCATAAATTTCAGTTGAGACAGTCTACATTCTATGATAATAAACTCGTATCTGGTCTACTATATCGTCATAGGCTAGTTTGATATCATCCTGTGTCCAAAGTGCCCCGCCTATATTTAGAACGTCTATGCCCCCATCTGCAAGCATTGCCACATTAATTCGATTAATCCCACCATCCCAGCCAATCTCTATGTCATGACGAAGATTACGTACCTGTGCAACTTTATCTAATACTGACATATCAATACCTGCACTTTGTTCACCTAGTCTACCCGCAAAAAGTAAAACATGATCAGACTCATAGATATATTTTGTTGCTCTTTCAACTGTAGTCTCGGGTAATAGTGCGATACCCGCCTTTATACCAAAACGTTTTACATGCTGAATGTATGACAAAACATCACCTTGTGATTCATAATGAAATATAATCATATGTGGGTTAAGGCTTACTAATGTCTCGAGGTGTTCTCCGGGTGACTGGTACATCAGATGTATATCAACCACCATACTTTCCGGCCACCAAAGCTGAATCGGATTAATATTATGATGTGGTGCGAAGATACCATCCATTAGATCGACTTGAACCCGCGACGCAAACGACACTTTTTCTATCAATGTCTTATATCGGCTGGGGTCTTCGGAGTCCGACAGGACTGCAGGACATACTATCGGATATTGCCCCATGGGCTACGTTCTCCTTGTCAAGATTGAAGCTAAAACTAATCTCAAAGATAATATAAATAGACCCACAATCGGCAACCACCGTACTAAAAATTGTAGAGATGTAGGCAAGATGACAAGATATGATAGTGCTACTATCGTAGCCAATATGAGGTATATACCCAAAAATACAACTCGGTCAATTATATTACGGTCAATTTGATATGATTTTGCAATCAATACGTAAATGATATCAAATACCAGAAATGTTCCTAGAAAATAGATTAATTGACCTATATAGGACATTGCCGGACCCTTGTCATACATCATTTCCATTGCTGAAAATACCAACAATATAAACCCTACCAACAATATACGCGCAGCTACCCCCCAATAGGATAAGGCCGAAATAAGATATCTCAAGAATATATGGTAGCTATAACGATTATGTTCGGTCATTTTATTTAACTATAAAGGTCTTTCTGTTCTTACGCAAGATCATCTAGCTGTCGATTACGTCGTCGATAGCGCTCGGCATTGGCAAACGGTGTCCCTAACCAGGCATCAATAATTTTTTTCCACTCACTGGGATCATCATCGAGCACCCGCGCGGGAAGACACAATACATTGCTGTCATTGTCATTTCGCGTTGCTTTCGCTTCAAAACTATCCCATATCACACTCGCTCGAATACCACGAAAACGATTTGCCGCCATCGCCATACCTTGCCCGCCGGTACAGAGCAGAATTGCTCGTGGATCATCACTCGTATCGCCGATCACCTTTGTGCAAGCAAGTGCCGCAAACTGCGGAAAATCGTCATGCGGATCAAGCTCTTTGTCACCAATGTCATGAACGTCATGCCCTCGTTTACTGAGGTAGGCAAAGACATCTTCTTTGAGATGAAATCCGCCATGATCGCTCCCTAGGTATATTCTCATACGTTATTTTCCTATTGTTTTTGCGACATCTGCCGTCAACTCAACGAGGCGATTACTATAGCCCCATTCATTGTCGTACCATGCAACAACTTTGAGCATGTTACCACCAATTACTGCCGTCAAAGGCAAATCAACGATACAGCTATGACTGTTTCCTTTAAAATCACACGAGACCAGTTCTTCCTCGGTTACATCTAAAATACCTTGGTAAAACGGTTCTTTGGCTGCAGATCGAAATGTGTCATTGACTTCTTCGACAGTTACATCTCGTTTGAGCAGGACAACAAAATCACTCATGCTTACAACAGGTGTCGGAACACGTACTGATAAACCACCGAATCTGTTCTCAAGCGCAGGCAATGCTTTTGCTGCAGCAATACTTGCTCCCGTTGTCGTCGGAACGATGTTCTCCGCTGCACTACGTGCTTCACGCAAGTCTTTGGCAGGAGCATCTTGAAGTTTCTGGCTAGCAGTATAACTGTGGACTGTTGTCATCATGGCTTTTTCAATACCAAAATGACTCTCAAGCACACTCATTACAGGCGTGATGCAATTCGTAGTACACGACGCATTACTGACAACATCTGTTGCGCCCTTGATCTTGTCATCATTGACACCTAACACGATAGTATCAGCGCCTTCACCTTTTGCTGGAGCCGAGATAATGACTTTTTTTGCACCAGCAGGGTCGATATGCGCGCGGGCCTTTGCAGGATCTACAAAAAACCCAGTTGATTCGATCACGACATCAACACCCATCTCTTCCCAAGGCAAATTTGCTGGTTCTTTTTCGGCGAGTACCTTTATGTGCTTGTCATCGACAATGATGCCATTGTTGTCATGGCTTACTTTGTGTTCGTATTCGCCATAGTTTGAATCATGTTTTAGTAAGTGAGCCAATGTTTTTGTATCAGTCAAATCATTGATAGCGACGATTTCCAGATCACTGCGATCAAACGCAATCTTAAACGCGTTGCGACCGATACGCCCGAATCCATTAATTGCTAGTTTTGCCATTGTTCACCCATCCTTCTTTTAAACCGTTAGCATATTCGCTCTTTAGTATATATCGTCTGTCCATCGAAGTGCAATCCGTTATAATAGAATCCATGAAAAAGCATCAGCTGTTGACGCTGGCAAAGAAATACTACGATGACGATCAGATCGCTGAGCTGACGAGCGCGATCGACCTCGCAACTGAGAAACATGCTGGGCAAAAACGAAACAGCAACGAACCGTATGTTACTCACCCTTTGGCAGTCGCGAGTGTGTTGATCGAATGGGGTATGGATATCGATACGGTTATCGCTGGGGTTTTGCACGATACCATCGAGGACACCGATACTAGCTTCGAAGAAATCGAGAAGTTCTTTGGTCGTGACGTTGCTTTTTTGGTTGAGGGAGTAACAAAAGTCAGTCGTGCGCGTGCCGGTATGAAAGACCTCAGTCATTATCTCCCAGAAACCAAAGACAATCTCACCAAACTACTTATTGCAGTAGGCCAAGATGTTCGCGTGATTATCATCAAGCTTGCTGACCGATTACACAATATGCAGACATTGCGACATATGCCACCCGCCAAGCAGCAAAAAATTGCTCGTGAGACCATCGAGGTTTTTGCCCCTATTGCCGATCGCCTCAACATGGGACGTGTTCGTGTCCAGCTCGAAGAATTAGCATTTTCCTACCTCGACCCTAGCGAATACAATCGCCTCAAAAAAGAGATCAGTGTACGAATAGGCAAAAGTCGCAAACAATTCAACCAAGTCCGTACGACAATTGATTCAAAGTTAAACGACGAAAAGATCACCCATGAGATTGATGGCCGCGTCAAAAGCGTATATAGCCTCTACAAAAAACTTCGGAAAATTCCTGATATAGATGAAATTTACGATATCTTAGCCTTACGAGTAATTGTTGATGATGTTACAACCTGCTATCTTGTACTGGGCATCATACACGGTTTGTATCCACCTATGGTCAATCGTATCAAAGATTACATAGCGCGGCCAAAGCTAAATGGTTATCAGAGCCTTCATACAACTGTTATGGCCAACAACGGACAAATTATAGAATTCCAAATTCGTACATCTCAGATGCATGATTACGCCGAGCGGGGATTGGCGGCGAGCTTTCACTACAATGAGCAAAAGCTGACTGATGCATATCAAAAAGGTCATATCGCTGAGATGCCCGCTGATTTGCGCTGGATACGCGAGCTACAGGAAGTTGCTGCCCAACTCAGTGAAGGTAAAGAAGTTGATGTCGAGCATCTCAAAATCGACCTCTTTGGTGATCGAATTTTTGTGTACTCACCAAAGGGAGATATATACGATCTCCCCGAAGGCGCAAGCCCATTAGATTTTGCCTATCGTATCCACAGTGATCTCGGAGAAAAAGCATCAGGATTTATCGTCAATGGCAAGATGGAAAAATTTAACTACAAACTACAAAATGGTGACGTCGTCGAAGTTATCACAAAGAAAAATGCTAAACCAAACCAAGATTGGCTAGGATGGGTATTTACATCCCATGCTCGTAGCAAGATTCGCACACAGCTCAATCGCAACAAAAAATAATCAAGTTTCTATCAAGCGTTCATCAACAACGCGCATCAGTGCTTTTTCGATAAAATCATCAAAGTAAAATCCGCTAAATGATATGTGCAACAACTCATCAAGCGTTACCCATCGGTATGACTCATGCTCATAACTTAGTGTCACTGACAAAGAGGATGTTCGCACAATATACAATTGCTTTTCAACAAGTGCGTCAACACCGGGCACAATTGTCGTCATCGCACTTACTTTATGTAACTGCGCTGGATCGACCACAATACCCGTTTCTTCATATATCTCTCGTACCACTCCATCACGAGGCTGCTCATCTTTTTCAATTATCCCACCAGGCAGATCAGCCGAATATGATAATCTCGGATATTTGGTATGCTCGCCAATTGTCAACAACAGTACACGATGCTCGACATTGACGACAAGGCACTTAGCCACAAGGCCATTAATTTTTTGCATAGAAAACGACAATGACAGATTATTGCTGTGCGCTATAACGCTCGCGGCATTGCTTGATAACTGTTTTTGCTTCCTCTACATCACCCCACCCAAGTACTTTTGTGCTACCTGGTTTTTTGAGGTCTTTATAGTGCATAAAGTGATGTTCTATTTTCTGTTTCCATCGATCATGGAGATCGGCTAATGATTGAATAGCGTTGTCGGTATTGCGGTCATCCTCTGGAACACAGATAATTTTATCGTCTACTTCGCCGTCATCTTCAAATTTGAGAACACCAATTATTTTGGCGGTTAAGAATACTCCTGTTGGGATAGGATCATTAGTAAGTACGAGCGTATCTAGTTCGTCCCCGTCCTCATCGAGAGTTGCTGGGATAAATCCATAATTGACCGGCTTGGCAAAAATACTTGGCTCTACCCTATCGAGTTGAAATGCTGCCACATGGCGATTCCATTCGATCTTGAGTGTTGACCATTTCGGCACTTCTATAACTGTGTTAACGACACCGTTATCAATATCTCCAGGCGTCAAGACTTTATTAAAATCAGGCATAAGATAGCTCCTTATCTTATTTATAATTGCTTGTTTGCTAAGTATATTATACCTGTTGTTACTGGTAAGTAATAGATCTCTACGACTAAAAAGCAAAACGAGATAGGCAAAAAGCAAAAAAGACTATGTACGATAATCCGTAATGCTTTTTGCATATCCCTAATTGCCAGTCAGTGTTATACTGACGCCATGCTCATCATTGCACACCGGGGATCTCGCGGTACTCATCCCGAAAATACAATTCCTGCCCTGCGCGAAGCTATTACATCAGGCGCCGATATGATTGAATTTGATGTACGCCTGACACGTGACGGCGAGCTTGTACTTTTTCATGATTTTCACCTATATCGTACGCACAAACAAATAAATATTGTACGCACCCTCACACTTGATGAATTGCAAAAACGCACTGCAGGGAGCGAATACCCGGTCGTTACCCTCCGCCAAGCGCTCAAAGAATGCGTTGGCAAACTTTTCATCAATATAGAAGTCAAAGATCGTGGCTCTGGTAAAAAAACTATTGAGCTGCTGACGACAGAGTACCGAAAAAATATCAAAGACATTATGATATCCTCATTTTCCGCACGAGAACTTGGGGCCATCAGAAAACAAAACAAAAAAATTGCGCTCGCTTACCTGCAACATGTCAATCCTTACGCATTCTTAGCTTTTGAGAGATCTCTCCATCTCAGTGCAGTTGGATTTCATCGCCTTCATGTGCCACATCTTGCTATCATTGCTGCCAAAAAACTCGATATGTTGACGTACGCCTACACAGTCAACCGCAAAGCAGCGATTATACAACTGGAGGACAAGGGTATTGATGCTGTCGTAACTGACTATCCTCGAAAATTTGCACAATAACCTCGCGACGATTTAGCTATTTTCGACCGAGCTCTTCGAGATACTCTCGGATCTTGAGTGCTGCCGTAGCGCCCTCACCCACGGCACTCGCAATTTGGGCTGTCGCACCTGAGCGGACATCGCCACTCGCAAATATTCCCGCTATGTTTGTGCGTAAGTTGTTATCGGTTTTTATCATGCCAATTTCGTCGAGTTCAATGGCTGAATCTTTTAGAAAACCTGTATTCGGTAGTAGCCCCACAAAGACAAACACCCCATCTACATCAAATGTGACCGATTTGCCATCATGAGTACCCTTGACACTCGTAACAGTTTTGCCGTTTGATGAAATTATTTCATCAGTCGTCGTCGCTAAGTGGACGGTGATCTTGCCCTCGCTAACAGCCTTTTCGAGATCGTGTTGCAGTACATCACTGGCCCGCAATGTCGAACGTACGAGCAAATCGATGTGTGAAGCAAATCTCGTCAAAAACAGTGCTTCCTGCACGGCTGAATTACCGCCACCCACAACAGCCAATTTCTTGTCACGATAAAACGCTCCATCACAAGTAGCACAGTAATGCACTCCTCGACCGTAAAACTCCGCTTCACCAGGAATACCTAGTTTTTTATAATCACTCCCCGTTGCAATCAAAACTGCTTTTGCCTTTAGTGTACCGTCGAGCAATGTCTCAACTTCTTTATGATCACCTTTGTCAATGATATTTGTCACTTCACCATAGCGTATATCAGCGCCAAATCGTTTGGCCTGTGCTTCTAGTTGTTCGGCCAGTTTAAGTCCTTCGATACCGTCGGCAAAGCCAGGGTAGTTATCAACCCAATCAGTTGTAGCCGCCAGACCACCGACCACGCCTTTTTCGAGTAATACCGTATCGACATCTTCACGTGTCGTATACACCGCTGCACAGAGAGCACTCGGTCCTGCGCCAATCATGATGACATCGTGGAGAGTAGTATCAGCTTCCATACCTATGCTACCGCCGCCATCAGAGCGCCAGGATTCCAGCCGATAGAGGCTACTTGCTCGTCGCCTAATTCGTCCTTTACCGTGACAACAGGCACAGTCCGCGCCCCACTAAGTGCGATGATTGACGCTTCAGCCTCTTTGTCTTCATCGATATTGATCACGCTGTACGTTTTGTTTTTCATATCGAGCAGTCGTTTGACCTGGACACAGTACGCGCACGTCGTCCGCGTATAGACGGTGATTTGTTTTGACATTTTTAGATATCCCCCTTTGTTCTGTATCCCATTATATAGCGTCAAAAAGCATAATCAATACGCTATATATTGTGTTTTTTAGTACGTTTTGCTATTTTACTGATTTTACTTCGACGATAAATGTCAGTGGTCCAAAAGGTCGCCCCGATCCATCGTCGGTGCTTCCATAAGCTTTGTCGGCAGGAATTGTGAGCTTGTATACGCCACCCTCTTTTGTGCCGGTGAGTCCCTCAGTCCAGCCTTTGATGACTCCATTAAGCGGAAAATCAATCGGGGTTGTTGTGCCATTTTTGTTGGTACTATCAAAAATCTTGCCGTCGGCCGTCCAGCCAAAATAGTTGGCATTGATGGTCGAGTCGGCTGCAACTTCTTTGCCAGTACCTGCAACGAGCTCTTCTTTGACGAGCTCAGTTACGCTTGCAGCGTCAAATGGCGCGGCACTATAGCCATCAAGCGGACGAAGTGACTTTTTCGTCTCCTCTTGTTGCTTGCGATACTGCTCCATCATTTTTTCTTGATCGATTTGAGACTGGCTTTTGACTGGTGTATTCGCTGCTGGCAGCATAAAAATGAAAAAGGAACCGATAGTACCAACTGCCATTACAATTGCAATTACCCAGATCGCAATGCGCTGTGAACGACTCGTCGAAATCTCTGACGCCATAGAACCTCCTGAAATTAGTATGTACTAGTATAGCAGTCTCAGCCGGCAATATCGAACCGTTTGAGTGATTTTTTGTCGTCATTTTGCAAACTGAGTAACTGTCCGTAGATACCATCAGTTCGTGCTAGCTCATGTGGCGTTCCAATCTCGTCGACACGACCACCCTTGATGGTAATGATCTGATCAACATGCGCAATCGTACTGAGTCGGTGAGCGATAATAATGGTCGTTCGCCCTTTCATGAGTCGATCAAGCGCTTGCTGTACAAGCTTTTCCGATCGACTATCGAGACTACTCGTCGCTTCATCGAGAATGAGAATCGGTGCGTCTTTGAGAATTGCTCTGGCGATTGCAATCCTCTGTTTTTGTCCGCCGCTTAGCTTAACCCCGCGTTCACCGATCTCGGTATCGAGTCCGTGCTCTAACTTACTAATAAACTCCCACGCATTGGCCGCTTTGGCGGCTGCCTTGATCTCGTCATTGGTCGCCTCAGGACTCGCGTAGGCAACGTTCTCACGGATTGTCCCACTAAACAGTGCTGGGTCTTGAAATACCACCGCGATATTCTCACGCAAACTCGTCTGTGTCACGCTCTGTATCGGTGCCCCATCTATTAGAATCTGTCCGGAATCGGGATCATATAATCGCAGCAATAGACTCGTTATTGTCGTCTTCCCTTCGCCGCTCTCACCGACAAGCGCGACCTTTTCGCCCGGCATAACCTCAAACGTTACATTATGCAGTACCCTCTCATCTTTGTTGTAACCAAAAGAAACATCGTCGTAGGTGATTGTTGCTTTCTTGATAGTAAGCTTCTTGGCATTAGGGTGATCAGCAACGGCAGGCTTCGTTTCCATTACCGAAAAGAAATCCCTAGAACCAGCAATCGCTTTCTGCGTATTGTCGACAATGAAACTCATATTAAATATTGGGAATCTCATCATGGCGATAAGCTGAATCATCAGCACCATCTCACCAAGAGTAAACTGTCCTTGTGCCGTCCGCACAAACAAATAAGCAAATATCGCAAAGAATATGATATTGAGCGCCAGCCGTCTCGTGATATCCATATTGTGCCAATAGCCGGATTGTTTTTGTGTAATATCGACCGTTCGCTGCATATGATGCTCAAAATGGCCAAACTCAAGCTTCTCCTGTATAAAGCTCTTTACGACCCTGATTTGTGCCACAACTTCAGCAAATCGACCACTCGCCACATCCGTCTCGTGGTTTTTCTCGTCTTGCCATTTCTGCCATTTTTTACTCGTCAGTGCTGTCAGCCACATAAATACCGGATACAACACAAACAACAGGAGCGCTAGCTCCCAGCTATATATACATACAATGATAAGTGTCAATATAATCGTCAAAAACATCTGGAAGAAATTGTTGGCAAACATATTGGCAAATTGCGTTACTTCGGTAATTGTCCGATTGAGGCGATTGATGATCGTCCCCGTCAGCTCGTTATCGTAATATCCCTGCGGGAGCGTCAAGAGATGCCGATAGTACTGTTCACTCAATTGCTTTTTGAGTTTGGCGCTCATAACGTCTCCTAAGTAGCCGCCCCAATTTGTAAAGAGCGTATTGCTCACGTCGATAACAAATAACCAAACTGCAATCCATAGCGCACCCGTCACATCAGCACGCCCAGACTGTATAGAACCGACGATGAGATCGGTTGCCGCTTTAAACAAAAAAGGTGATGCTAGCGAGGTGACACTCATCAACACCGAAAAGATCGTGATGCCAAGATAGTACGGCCAGAGATTTCGGGCATAGCCAAGCACGCGAAAAAGTATTTTCATATATGTGTATTATGACAAAGACAAGAAAGTTTTCCTAATAAGAGATCGTCATCCGGTGTGGATGACGTCTCCCCAAAAGGTTGTGGTAATTGCCCACAAGTCTCTCCTTTTGTACTTCCTATCCCACGGCGCAATCTAGCATCAAACCGTTAGCGAGTTCACATTTTTATATTTTATTGTCGATACATACTAGCTACGTAATTGTTTACCAAAAATGACTCGTCTCATTGGTACAACCAACATTGTCGTCACGACAGCGATGCCGAACGCTGTTATGGCTTCGACGAGCGTAATCGGAGCAAAATGGAAAAGTTCTCGTATCGGCTGCACGCCATAAATGACTGTCAAAGCGAGCGCCACAATCGCTACAATGATAGCCAGCGCGTTAACTTCGCCACCGCCAAATGCCTGCGCAACCACTCTCTTGCCAGAGATGACAAGTATCATCAGAACGTTTGTTAGGATGATCAGCAAAAAGGTGATCGCTCGTGCCTTGTCCTCAGACCATCCCATGTCAAGCATCAGCCAATGCCCAACAACAATAACCCCCGATATGAACAGTCCTGTCACCGCACTCAGCAAGACCATCGAGCGACTAAATAGCGCTGATCCTAGCTTGCGCGGTGGGCGCTCCATCGTGTCCGGCTCCTCATCTTCGCCCTCAAAGATAAGCGTACAGCTCGGATCGATAATGAACTCTATAAACACGATATGAATAGGCAACAGCACAAGCGACCAGCCAAAGAAAACCGGTACGAGCGATAGCATAATAATCGGCATATGTACCGTCAATATGTAGATCATGGCTTTTTGTAGGTTGGCGAATATTCGTCTACCCGTTCGTACGCCTTGCACGATCGAAGCAAAATTATCATCAAGCAACACTATCGAAGCAGCCTCACGAGCGACGTCGGTACCTCGCTGACCCATTGCAATTCCGATGTGCGCTGATTTGAGCGCCGGTGCATCATTGACGCCATCACCCGTCATTGCCACTACTTCACCATTATCTTTGAGTGCGTTGACGATCAATAGCTTTTGCGCCGGTACAACACGACTAAATATCGATGTCGTCTTGATTACTTCATCACGCTCCGACTCACTCATGGCGGCAAAATCATCACCCGTCACGACGCGTTCGCTATCGAGTCCAATCACACTCCCAATCCGCCTCGCTGTCTCAGCATAATCACCCGTAATCATGATGACGCGTATACCCGCCTTACGACAAAGCGCTACCGCATCTGCAGCCTCTGCCCTGATCGGATCAGCCAATGCAACCAATCCTAGAAATGTATAGCTGTAGGCATCACGCTCTTTCGGTAACTCATCTCTTGGTGCTCCTTTTGCAACAGCAATAACTCGCAATCCTTTACTGGCTAGTTCTTTGACACGAAGTCGTAGCTGTTCACTGTGTTTGCCCTTGACACCACAAAGCGCAAAGACCACCTCAGGCGCGCCTTTGAGCGCGACAACCTCCTGCTTCTCTCCATTACCCCAGACGTGTACAACCGAGAGGGATGATTCTTCGAGTGGATACTCTTTGATGATCGTCATTTCGCCATAGACACTGCTGATGTCATCGTGCAATCCTGTGCCGGCTTTGATAAACGCCTCCTCCATCGGATCAAAGGGTTTTATCTGCGACGCTAAGACGCCATAATCAACTACCTGTGTATAGTCGTCACTTCCATGAATGCTCTCACTACCATGTGCATCCGTCACGCAGTCGACCTGCATACAATTTTCTGTCAATGTTCCGGTTTTGTCAGTACAAAGAACCGTCGCGCTCCCAAGTGTCTCGATCGTCTGACTCTTGCGCGCCAAGACATTATTTTTGGCAAGCCGCCAAGCACCCAGTGCCATAAACACTGTCAAAACGACGGGAAATTCCTCAGGCAATATCGCAATCGAAAGCGTCAAGCCAGCCAAAAACCCATGTAGCAAATCACCTCTCGTAAACCAATAGACAAGTGCTAGCAGTACCGACGCCGCTACAGCCACAACCGCCAGTGTCTTGACGACACGATCAACTTCGCGCTTGAGCAACGTCTTTTCAGGTTTAATTGTATTAAGTGAGCTACCTATCTGACCAATCTCAGTTTCACCGCCAATCGCTGTTACTTCAGCCATCCCATGACCTTTGACAATCATTGATCCAGAAAAAATCTTTCGTTTTTTCTCATCGTCAGTCACCGCCTCGTCTTTGTCGACCGGTATGGACTCACCCGTGAGGAGCGACTCATCTGCCATTATATTCTCAGCATCAAGCAGTACCGCATCAGCCGGCACACGCTCACCCTCCGACACCAAAAATACGTCGCCGACGACTAGCTCTCGACTCGGTATCACCATATGCTTACCATCTCGGATGACATTGCAGCTCGGACTCGCAAGCCCCCTCAGAGCTTCGAGCGCTTTTTCGGTCTTGCTGTCTTGATAGAGCTCAATACCGATAATCACTAGGACTGACACCATCAACACCATCGCCTCAGTCTTGTCACCGAGCAAGAAATACACAACCACAACCGAAACGAGTAAAAAGATCATCGGCTCCGTCAAAACACCGACAATTATCTTGATAAAACTTCGTTTTTCCCTATCGGGAAGTGCATTATAGCCCTGCGATTGTTGTCGCGCTTTGGCTTCGATCGTTGTAAGACCTTTGACGGTATGTGCATTCATTATGTCTATTATATATCCTTCATTTTTCGTACCTTTTATGGTATTATATCTATTCACGTTCTGGCATCCAGCTAGGGCGACGATCGAGAGGAGTGTCATCATCCATTTCGGAAGACGACACACGACCCGAACACCGCAAGCACAGCTACGCATCGCGCGTCACAAGGGATCCGAGCAGACCACACGGTTGCTCACACCCCCTTCTGACGCCAAACGCGTCCGTGTGCCCAAGATGAAGAGGGCGTAACTCCCCTCGCCGGTCCCGACCACGCAAGATTCCACGGTCGGGACCGGCACTCATCCACTTTCATTCGACAAAAAGGAAGTGATAGTATGGTCGATGGTGTCAATGGTGACCCCACTGCAATCATCCGGAGGAACAAAAACCGCGCCGAAAAACTGATGCTCGAACACGGCGTCGACTGTCGTCGATCAGATCGCGATTGTAGACACCACCGAGAAATCTCGAAACTCCGCGGAGAAAACGAGAAATTGGCTCAACAGCTCAAACCGCGTTAATCAGCCATCAAAACAATATGCCCGGGAGCGACTCCGCTCCCGGGTAAAAATTTCGACATTTCCAGCGATTAAACCGTCGTCATATCGCCTGTTGGCGGCTCAAAATTTGGCGTTTGAGAGCCCGCATCTTGTGACTCATTTTTGCAGTCACATCCGTCATCGCAGGTGCAACATTTGCAGCATTTGCACGGTGAGCCAGCACCAGCTTCTTGTGTTGCTGATGACATAGATGGATTCATCGTCTCGTCATTCGTCATATCATTATTCATCATCGTTTGGTCCTGAGTATCTTGAGTTGGTTCCATTATATCCCTCCGATTTACCTTTTATTCTATATGTTATTTTATCTGTTTTGGATCATATGTATGTGACCTAGATTACATACAGATCTATATATCGTTCTTTAGCTCTACACCCGCCTCACGGAGCAGCCTGATCGCTTTTGGGCCAACTCCATGCAGCTGTAATAATTCTTTCTCGCTATAATTTCGCAGTTGCTCACGCGTCGTAACCCCAATCACTGCGAGGGCACTCAGTGCGGGACGGCCAATAGATGGCAGATCACCTTCGGGCGAGAGACTACTTTTTCCCATTGAGATATTTACCGGCAATACTTAGGGCAAACGATGACAATATGATAAACACCAGAGTCAGCAGTGTCTTCATCAAAAATATATGCGTAGGTGAACTCTGCTGATCATTATCCGGCATATTAAATACCATCAATACTCCGGTGATACCAAAAAGTATTGATGCTACGATAAAGATTTTAGTTGCGATTTTTTGCATAGATAGTTCCTGTTTATACCACTAGTATACTCTATACGCATAAGCATATATGGACTTTGTATCATTTTTGTGCTATAATATATATGTTCTATTCCATCGATCTCGATCGGAGGCAGCCATGACACTTTGTGTCGGACTGTTCGGGACATGTGGTCGCAGCACCTGGCGTGACGCCTTCATAAAGCGTTACGAAGAACTCGACATTCAGTACTTCAACCCGCAAGTTGACGACTGGAAGCCAGAGGACGCTGAGATCGAAGCTGAGCATCTGGCAGAAGATGCTGTCATTCTCTTTCCGATCACCGGAGAGACCTATGGCACTGGCTCGCTGTCAGAAACTGGCTTCTCGGCACTCCAGGCACTCCGACTCAATGCTCACCGCGACTTCGTTGTCATGATCGAGAGAGATCTCGACCCCAGCCTCGATGACGCAGTGGCTCGCAAAGAGTCGATCAGGGCACGAGCACTCGTTGCCAAGCATCTTGAGAAACTCGACATGGCGAATATCTACATCGTCGATTCACTCGAAGACATGTTGGCGCTCAGCATCGAGCTCTACCACATCGCCCAAGTCAGACTACGCATCGAGAGCTACCGGCTTCGAAGCACCTGACAACCAGAAATCGCTAACCGAGAACGGTTCGCCCGCGCTGAAATATGCGCGGGCATTCTCGTTTTATGATTTTGTTCGTATGTAGTGACAGGTATACCCACCCGGGTGTTTTTGTAGATAATCCTGATGCTCGTCTTCGGCTGACCAAAATTTGACATACGGCTCAAGACTCGTTGTGGCATTGCCATCATACAATCCGGAAGCATCTATGCGCTCGATTGCTTGCTCGGCGAGCTGTTTTTGCTCAGCTGTCTCATAAAAAATTGCCGATCGATAGCTCGTGCCGATATCGTTGCCCTGCTGGTTGAGCGTCGTCGGGTCATGGATGCGAAAAAAGAAATCAAGCAGCACACTATAGCTCGTCACACTAGGGTCATAGGTAACTTTGAGCGCTTCAGCATGACCAGGATGATGCTCATAGGTTGGATAGTCATTTTTGCCGCCCATATATCCCACCTCGGTATCGATCACACCCGGTTGATCACGAAACAATTCCTCCATGCCCCAAAAACAGCCACCAGCGAGATATATTGCCTGCATACAACTAGTATATCGCCGCTCCACGCAAAATAATGTGATCGGTATCACTGATTTATCATCATGCTGTATCGTATACTGCTACTATGCACCCAAAACCCGATCTGACCGACGAGCAACGCGCCGTGTTGTTTGACCGAGCGACAGAAACACCATTTAGCGGTGCTTTGCTCGGTGAGTCACGCGACGGCAATTATACATGCGCAAACTGCGGCAACATACTATTTGATTCTGGTACCAAATTTGAATCACATTGCGGTTGGCCGAGTTTTGATCAGGCTCGCGAGGGAGCTGTCACCTACTCTGCTGATGATTCGCACGGCATGATCCGCACCGAAGTCACCTGCGCCAACTGTGGCGGACATCTCGGGCATGTATTTGACGACGGACCTCGTGAAACCACCGGCAAACGGTACTGTATCAATTCGCTCTCGATGAAGTTCAAAGCAAAAAATTAATCCTCAAAATACTACACTAAATCTAGCCCGCATAGATGACATATGATACTATTCCGAAGTAATATTTGGGATACCTATATGAAACGCTATAAGCAGCAAAATGGAATTACTGAAATTATACTGGCATTTGTTGGTTTATTTATCATTGCTTCTATTATGGATGGTAATTCGTCTGGATCGTCAAATGTTAATACGTTTATTGCAATTAGCGGTTTAGTAATCGGTGGGTTTCTGTATGTAAAATATCATGACAAATTAAACGCACCAATCAGATTTTCAAATAGACCTGCTCAATTATTTGCCGATTTGGCAAAGGTTGATGCTATGAGTGGAGTAGAGTTTGAAAATTATGTAGCTGACCTATTACGTGCACGAAATTATCGCGTGCAGATGCTTGGCGGGAGTGGTGATGGTGGTGTTGACCTCGTCGCACAACTCGGTATGGAAAAATATGCCATACAGGTCAAACGATATAGTAAACCAATCAGCCGCAATGCAGTCTCCGATGCCGTCGCAGGTAAGAGCCTCCACCGCTGCACGCATGCGATGGTCATCACAAATAGCTACTTCACACCAAAGGCTCGTGGCTATACGCGACTTGCTAAATGTCAGTTAGCGAATAGAGAACTGCCCACCAAATTGATCTAATCAGCAAATTATCCAAGATAAAAGTTAAACGGTTTGGTTTTTTTATTTGGGCTAATATTCATAGACTAATTTATTTCGTAAAATCTCGTTATCGATATTGTCAAAGAATAGCAATAACATTTCAAAACACTTTTCATAATCAGATTTTGATAACTTTACGTAATCATCTTGGTCGTATTTACTATCGTCAATACCTGCCGCCTTAAGATTGGAAAAAAAATTTGAATCTGGGAATGACTGGTTATGAACAATAATGTGCCGTAACTGCCAATACTCATGTATTCCTGAAACATATTCATCTTCAATTTTAATATCAAAATATCCCTTGAGTATTCCTTGAACTTGTTTCATATTTTGAAAATTTAGTCGTTCTCTTGGATTTTTATCACCCTCAAGTTTCTCGATCAATAATTCACCCAGCTCGCTATCGGACGACGCGATTAATATTTCATCAAGTGAGAAGCTGATGCTGCTACCTTTTTTCACTTTTAACTTTCTAAAGTTTTTTATCACCAGAGTATCGAACATTGATCGCATAACTGATTCTGCATTACCAACAAGTAGTACCGTCGCCTGAGAGTATAGTAAGCTACTAATTTCCTTCTGTTTTTCTTCTACAGAACGAGCCATATTATCAAAAACAGTATTAGCGTTCTTAACTTGCTTTTTGTATCCTATCGGTAAGTCAGTTAAGCCATCTCGTAGCCTTCTGAAAGAGTCTGTATAGATAGAATGTAAATTTCTAAAACTCGTAAATATTGCATCAATATCTGCTGTAGATGCTTCAAATTCTGATTTTACTGTTACAGCTATACTTTTCTTTGTCATTACCCTTCACCTTTACTTATGTTGGTATGATTCAATAACTTTTTGATCTTCGTCTGATATTCCATAGATTTTATAAATAAATTGATCGTTGTATCGAATATCATTTTCAGTGTGAATCAAACTCTCTAATGGTATAACAAACGGGATTTTAGCCAGATCGCTCGTGTTAATCGGTAGAGCGCCTCCCTGCATATGCTGAAGCTTATATTTTTCACGATACCAGAAATTGATTAGATTTGAATTGAGCAACGCTTCAATATACTCTCCATCATCTGGATTTTTAGGCACAATTACATTTACTTTCCCACCAAGCGATTGATTGTTCTGAACATATGTAGCCCTAATACGTCCCGTCATCCTGGAAGTATAAATTACATCTGAATTAAGCTGTTTTTGTGCAGATTGTCCTCCGTAGTCATCAATGTACTTATCTTCATATTTAATCTCGCCCTCATGAATCTGCGATGCTTCAATGAACTGAATATTAGAGCCTACCTTCTTATACGTAACCTTTTGCGTCGCAGAGGAAGCACAGAATATATCCGCCACACTGTCATCGCCAAGGCGAACACTTGTGCTTATATCAATTTTTTTCAAGATATCTCTGTATTCACTCACACAAACAGGCTCCTCAATCGGCTGAGGCAAGAGGATTTTCTTTAGCGGATTAGTGAGATCATAAATATTATTGAACTCACGATAGGTGATTGATTCATCTGGAGGACTATTTTGTAAAAGTGACACAAAAGTATAGGTGGCTGCCGAAAACACTTTTGCCCGTGCAAAATCCGATAAACTCACGAGTCGAATATCTCTAATAATATCTCTAAGACCTTTACAATTATCAAGGATCAGATACTGCTGAGGAGAAATATATGCGAGTATACCGGATATACTCAACTGTTTTATACCAAGCTCGAAGAAGTACGTGTATAGGTTTATCATTTTAGAGTGATGGGCTATTTTATAATCAGCAATTATCTCTTTAGTGCTTTTATCTATCTTGCGATAATCAATATATGGAGGGTTGCCGATCACTATGTCAAATCCATTCACCCCAAACATGTAATCGATATCAAAGAATTGAGCACATTTGGTACTGTCAAATGGGTCAAACGACTGTAGCTGCTTGGATCGCTGGCTACTGCTCAGACCAACCTGTGCCGTGAGAGACCGGTACTCTTGGCGTAGTTTTTGTTTGGACTCTTTGGACCGAGCACGGAAATACTTGTCCCGCAGATCGGCAAGCTTGTCTCCGAGATTGTTTTCGCCAAATATATCGAGTGAATCACCCTCGGCAAGAGGTATCAAACTATTTGCTGTGATAAATTTGAAATCAAGGTTTGGCAATGGTTCATTTCGGAGCTTTTCCGGCACTTCATCGACTACCAGACTCAGCCATGCTCGCAGACGAGAAATGTCCGCCGCCATGGGATTGATATCGACACCATAGATGGTACTTTGCATAATACCGAGCTTGACTTCGTATTCATCAAGCTTGCGATCGATACGCTGAAATATCCGTACCAGTAACTGCATCATACCCATAGGAAATGCTCCCGAACCACAGGCTGGGTCCAATACTTTTAGACGCTCTAAAGCTCGGCGTACTTCGTCACGATCGGCAGGACGCTTTTCAAATAGATGCTTAGTCTGATTGCTTTCGTCATTTGCCCACTCTTGTTCGGAAGTATCGATAAGCTTGTCGACGACGATAGTATGGTCAAGCACCTTACCATCGAGCTGGGTATAAAGATACTGCCTCAAGCTCTCACGACACATATAATCGACGATCTCACGTGGGGTGTAAAATGCTCCACTCGCTTTGCGTGCGTTTACTTTGGTCTCATCTACTTGTTCGGCAAGTAGGTTTTCAAATATTCGTCCGAGCATCTCGGGATCGATAGCAACTTGCTCAAAATCAGGTGTTGATTCATCGGTTGTAAAATTGTATTCGTCAAAAAAATGAAATATATTTGCAAAATAGCCTGTCGGGAAACTAATCGCATCATTCTGATCGAGCTCCGACTCATCAAATAGTCCGCCATTGAGATACGGTGTCTTCTGATCTTTGCGTTCGTCGATAGGAGTATTGAGCGTCGCAAAGAAAAGTTTGCGTAAATGTTCCACATAGTAGGTATCAGAGTTTGTGGTCACTGCAAAATATTTTTCACTCTCATTGATCACACCCTTTTTTCGTAAAAACCATACAAACAACAATCGTCCGATGAGGCGGTTAGTATACTGTTTTGCATCATCGTTTTCAAAGATATTTTTAGATACCAGGTGCTGTGTGAGATCGGTGAAAAACCGAGCAATTTCTTTGTAAAATTTCTTGTTTACTTCCTGCAATTGGAAACTATCCCACAATGCACTATGGAGACGCTCCTGCTCAAATATCCCTGACATATCAGACCAATTAGACAAAATAGTTTTTGCAGTATTGGTCAAATGGCCCTCTAATGTCAGTACTCTCACGAGTCCACGATTGCTGAGAGCGATTGTCATCGCATCGCCATCAGGATGCAAAAAAAAGTCTATCCCAATCGGTAGTTTTTGCTGACGAGTAAATTCAGCATCTTCGTAATTTGGCGTGAAATGCACCGCAGCCATGATGCGTTGGCGCATACTTTTTTTGGCATCCTTGCCCAGACAGTAAAGTTTCGCCTGTACATGAGCATCGGGATCAACATTGAGACTGACACATGCTCGCTGACTCGTCAGAACAGGGTGCTTCAGAAACCATCCTTCGTGTTGGATGACTTTTTGATCCTGCAAAAACGCCTCGGTGTCTGACATAGACGCGCCTAGTAATGCTACAATGCGTCGCGCCAATTCAAGTCCATGATCGTAGCCTGGATCTGATTTGAGCATATTTACTAATCGATCGATATCTTGCATGCTAGTTCGGTTTGGCATAGTTGTATACTATCTCCATATTTTCCAGTATATGCTGTTTCGTCGATGCCTCCATCAGATATTTTGTTGGCTCAGTAATTAACAATAGATCGGCGTCAGTCAACGGCTTATTTTGCTTGATTCGATCGTATGCTTTTCGCATACCATTCTCAAGTTGTTTCTCATACACACGATTTGTGCCACGTGTGAGAGCGTTGAAGATATCTGTCGTGTCTATACCTAGATTTGTCACGAGATAGTCTAGCACTTGGGTGTAAGATGGTTTCATCTTGCTGTCGCGTGGACTCTCATACTCACTCGTCGCCAACATCTGTCCATAGCGAGAGATACGCGCTTCAACCGCCTCTTTGTCAAATTCTATTGCATCACGTATAGGATGGTTATCCTCAGCTGTAGTCTGCATGTATGATAGCGCCGCGAGTGTATCAAATAGCTGCATCGTCCCTGCTCGTGGTTGTGATGCATAGAACCGCTGATGACCACCGATAACTTCAACTGATTCCTTGTTTTCTGCGTTTTTCACGTCAAATCGTACAAGTGTCAGAGCATCAGGGACGTTTTTGTTAACGACAGTCTTTGCAGGCAGCATACCCCATTTCCTCTTCGGTATACCATGATAAACACGACGTTTCGTTTCAAGATCCGACTCGGTGTCAAAACGGCGTAGGTCTGCGATATATCCATCCTCGCCCAACGAGAAATCAGCTTCTTCCTCTAGGGCAGTCATGGCCTGTTGACGTAGTTGTTCATCTCCCGTAAGGAGTTTGAGCGTCGCATCGATATCAAGGTCATTTGCCGCATCGTCCAAGAAATCTACTGGTTTGGCTTTTTCTCCCAGGATTGACTGGTCTGTTCCTACTGTGTTGCGGATTAAATCAACCTTGTGTTGCAATCTTTCTACGAGACGGAGGTACTGCTCGAGTTGATGCTGTGGGTGCATATTGTAGATATATACGTTTTTATGCAGAGAACCGAGACGATTTATACGACCATTGCGCTGGATCATCCGAACAGGATTCCAGTGCAAATCATAATTGATCAACACACCACAATCCTGTAGATTTTGTCCTTCACTCAGTACATCGGTACTAAATAGATAATCAAGTTCGGTATCAAGCGGCCCCATTTCATAGTGTTTTGCTATCGGTGCAAAACGTCCTGTGTAGTTTTCTACTAGTTTTTTGTTATGACCCGTAATGAATGCTGCATTTTCATGGTTGATCGCGTTACCAGTAAGCTGTGGGATACGCTTTTTTAGATACTCTATGGTATCAGCATAGAATGAAAATATGAGCACCTTTTTGCCGGCTGGCTGAGTATTGCGCAGATTTGATAGATGAGCCGCAAACGCCTCAAGCTTTTTATCTTCATCTGTCAATATTCTGACACATTGGAGAGCGCAATCAATAATCTTGAGATCGAATTCTATATCTGCTTTTAGCTCTGCGATATTGTGTGTGCGCTCTGAGATGTCGCTAGATTCTTCGTCGGTATCAAACACAATCTCAGTATCATCATCGCTAAATTCTTTGCGGATAGTATCGATATCTTTGATGGTGATCAGCTTGCCCTGATCGAGAGCATCACGAAACGTCAGCAGTCTATCACGATACCTTCGTATGCTGATATCCAAGCTCTGCGGTGATGATTCAAGCCGCTTGAGATACCCAATACGAATAATATTATGGATACTCATCTGAATACGTAAACGAAATCCATCTGATCCCTCTAGTTTATAAGCTCGAAGCTCCTCTACCGTCTTGTCATAAAATCTGTGCTGGTACAGCATATCTCTATACAACGGCAATCCCAATGATAATACGAGTTGAAATATCATATCAAACGGAGAATTAGTCGGCAGCGCATCTTCGTCGATCATAGGTTTTTCGAGCGACCTAAGTGGATGTGATGAACGCTGCGTTTTTTCGAGTAATTCTTCTAGGCTATACGCAAATATTTTTGTAATAGGCAATGTGCCGTTGAATGCACTCAGAACATCGCGAATCTTTTCAGCCTGTACCGACGTAAAGTCATAAGGCAATGAATCAACTATACCTTGAGGGAACTGTTTGAGGTTACCCTCTGAGTCTTTCAACCCGCCATAAGTTGCCTCAATACCCTGTCGTGTCGCCCGAACCATAAAGTGCGACAATGCAGGACGAAGTGCCTTTTTTACTTTGTTAAAATTAATTGTCTTACCTTGTTTAGCTTGCGCTTTAATTGAGGCATCAAGCGAACGGATCACTTCATCAAAATCACGGCTGCGAGGTGGTTCTTTTTCTTCATTTGGTGTGTATAAAATTTTGTATGCACTACGGCTACCTTTTGCCGCAAGTTGGATTTGGTTGGCAAAATCAGACAGCTGATTGTTGATGGGTGTTGCTGTGAGCATGAGCACGTGGCTATTGGGATTCGCCGCCAACCAATCAAACATCATCTTGTACCTAGCGCCATTTTCTGATCGAAGATTGTGCGCCTCATCAATCACAAATAGTCTCACTTGCGCGTCTTTATCTATTTGTCGTCGTCGATTTATCTCATCCTCGTTATGAAGTGATATGATCGAAACATCTGTTAAACCAAATCCTTTTGATAGCTCACTTGTCCACTGGTTTTTGAGCGAAGCGGGCACTATTATCTCTACACGCTGTCGACCCTCCGGGCTATGTATATAATGATCGATCACGCTCCCCGCAGTATATGTCTTGCCCAGCCCCACCGAATCAGACAGCATCGCCAATCGATAGTTTTTTAATTTTTTGATAAGTAGATTTGCATTACGCCGCTGAAATTCATATAGACTATTTTCGCGATTAAGTACATCATCATCCTCTAGCTCTTCTTTATATAGTTGATAGAGTGTAGCGATATACATCTCATATGGACTAAACATCTGATCACCTACCGTCGACGTACTGAGGAGGCGACTAAATTCACCCGTCCATTCCTCTGCCTCATTCCAAAACTGATCAAACCAAAAGAGATGCCCAATTTCTTGCGTCTCAGTCTTTGGCATAGAGGTGATGATACGTCCGTCTGCCTCCACGCTATTGAGTTCGGTGTTCCCCGTTAGACCTGCTCGCGTAAAATTACTCGACCCAATGATAGCGACATTTTCATTTGATCCATAGTTGCCAAATATATATGCTTTTGCGTGGAAAAAGGTCTTTTTGTAAATTTTTACTTCTAGCTTATCTTCCTCTATTAGTGTGCGAATCCTGACGATAAGGTCTTTGTACGAAGACGTCTGCTCAAGCATTTCTAAATCACTAAAAATATCTTGATCGGGGAAATCAATCTCAGGGTTTGATTTTTTATAACGAGGCGCAAGTGGTTCTTGGCCGATAAGTAATCTGATTTTTTTAAAATTTTCTAACTTATCAATTAATAACTGTGTGCCAGGCAAGTCCCAATAGCCAGTCGCAATCGAAATTTCATCGTAGTTCTCACATAGCTGATCAAGAGTATCCTTGAGGACTCTCCTATTATTATCGATTATTTTTGGCAATGACATTAACTCTAGTATATCTTTTTCGCCCCTGTTTTTCTATACATCTCAAATAATAATGTATTATAAATCAATGCGAAGATTTAAATACTATGACCTCATACTTGCGCTATTTGCTGCAGTACTATTGATATCAAACATATCCGCAACAAAAGTGGTGTCGTTTGGACCTATCATCACCGATGGCGGTGCCGTGCTCTTCCCGATCATCTACATACTAGGTGATATACTGACAGAAGTGTATGGCTACAAGCATGCTCGTCGTGCAATATGGATGGGATTTATTATCATGCTACTTGGAGTCGTCGTGTTTACTATTGTGCGGTATATGCCGCCGGCATCTGTATACACAGATCAAGCAGCGTTTGAAGCTGTCTTAGGATTTTTCCCGCGTATCGTGGCCGCCAGTCTCGTTGCCTATCTCGTCGGAGAATTCACTAACTCGTACATTCTCGCTCGTCTCAAAGTAAAGTCCAAAGGCAAGCATCTGTGGCAACGCCTGATGGCGTCATCAGTCCTCGGTGAACTATTTGATACAACGATATTTGCCTTTATCGCTTTCGGCGGAATTATCGTCGGCTGGGAAATGGTCATCTACATCCTCGTCGGCTGGGCGTTTAAGACCGGCGTCGAATTTCTCTTTTTACCCGTCACCTATCGCATCATCAACTTTCTCAAACGGTCAGAAAATATCGATCACTACGATCGCAAGACGGATTTCTCGCCATTTCATTTCAGTGCTTGAGCACGATATCGTTCGAGCATCAACTGTTTATACTCGGCAAATTCCCCGCGCTCAATTGACTCACGGATATTGTCAACTAATCGCAGGATAAAGTGCTCATTGTGATATGACGCAAGCGTCGCTGCGAGCATTTCTTTAGAGCGAAAAAGATGATGAATGTAGGCTTTTGTATAAGTTTTGCATACATGACATGTACAATCGTCCTGAAGTGGCGAGAAATCTTCACGGTATTTGGCTGCTTTGAGATTATACCGACCATCGAGTGTATAGATAGCGCCATTGCGCGCTTCTCGTGTTGGAGCAACACAGTCAAAGGTATCCGCACCCGCTTCGACTCCAGCAAAAATATCAGATGGCTCACTGATGCCGAGGAGATGTCGTGGCTTGTCTTCGGGCAACTCCTCGCACACCCAGCGGACGATCTCACCGAGACGTGATTTTTCGATTGCACCACCGATACCAAACCCATCGAATTCCATCGCTCCCAAATACTGCGCGGTCTCACGCCGCAACTCCTCGATATTGGCGCCCTGCAACACACCAAAAAGTGCTTGATAGGGCCGGTCGAGATTATCATTTTGTAATTTACGAAAATGCTCAAGCGAACGATGCGCCCAACGATGCGTACGATCAAGTGCCTCACGATGATAGGATGGTTTATCCGCAAGTGACGTCAATTCATCAAACGCAAAGCAAATGTCAGCACCGAGTCCATGCTGTATCTCCATTGAAACTTCTGGCGTAAATCGATGGATAGCTCCATCACGATGAGATTTGAATGTCACACCGTCTTCATCGACAAAGGCTTTTCGGGTGCTTTTTTCGGCGATCGTGGCTTCGTCACTCACCATAGAAACAACTTTTTTATAGCCACTACCGAGTGACAGTACTTGAAACCCACCCGAATCGGTATAGGTCGGACCACCCCACGACATAAATTTGCTCACTCCTCCTGCTTTTTCGACGAGCGCAGGACCAGGTTGTACAAAAAGGTGGTATGCATTGGCAAGTACGGCTTGTGCTCCGAGACTATGCATCATATCAACCGTGAGCGCTTTCATAGCAGCTTTGGTACCAACGGGTATAAATGCCGGTGTCTGTATATCGCCATGAGGTGTATGGATAGTACCTGTGCGCGCAAGCGAATTACTATCGCGGTGTTTGATATCAAACGAAAATGTCTTCATGCTTGATCGATTATACTACTGTTGCGCGATAATTGTTTGTATCATTCCTCGGCGTCGAGCTCGAATCGATATGCGATGGCGGCGCCGTAGACGGCGTAATAGGCGAGGTGTCCATGATAGCGACCTGCACTCTTGCTGACAACTTCTGCGGCACGAGGTGTTTCAGACAAAAATCTCTCGTAAGCTTCTTGTTGGTATTTGATAAGCTGATAATCCCCGTGTACCGTTGCCAGAGCAGCTCCGTTGGTGTTGACCGTGAAAAAATCACCTTGACCTTCGTCTCCGACAAGTGCCGCAATTGTTTCATATGAGCTAACACCTAGATTGATAGCACTGATTTTATTGTGCTCTCCATCAAATACCCGTGAATTGCCCGCCATAATCGCTCGATGTCCGACACTAAATACATATGATACTTCCTCAGCCGACTGATGACCACGATACACGATCATAGCATTTGCGAGCATGAGCTCCAGCATGTCAGCATTGCTATCGGTCAGATCCTCACGAGGAAAATCAGGTTGTGGCTGGAGGGTGACGAAATCTGACATAATGCGAGATTATACTCCAGAAGCCGCCCCTCTATCAAACATGAGCATCAACCGTCAGTATTGGGTGCTTAACTATCCATATATCTTTCGGCTGCCTCACCCATGGTCGTGAGTGCCGTCATCAAACCTCGAAAATATGATAATTCACTATCGGCGCTATCGGGCTGATCAGCGTACATTGCTTCGCCAATCAAGAGCATCTCTACCAAACCATCATCGTTAATGTTTTGTTTATCAATTGCCTCACAATGCGCATCAACGAAATCGAGGACGGCATAATGATATGATCGATCGTCATAAACGTCGTTATCGATAGTAAAATTCATTACTGAACCTTTTAGTAATGCCCTCATATCGGGAGGCGCTAAGGGTATCATCGCATCAATTGCTACGACTGCTCCTGACAAAAACGCCAGCGAAGCACGTTGCGAATCGTCGGTCGCAAGATAGTCGCAACCTCCAGCAACCTGGCGAATAGAATGTAGTCTGCCATAGTACTGCGCGAAGACATGAATGGATTTAAATAGCGGAAGACTACCATAGATCTTGAACGCTTCGCGTTGAATACGTGCGCGTAACTCAACCGGAGATGCCGTCGTCTCATACAAACTGAGGACACGCTCTGCAGGGTCTATGTACCATTCTCCATGCTCTCTGGTAGGATACATTTGACTACTCATATCAAGACAGTAATATATAATGTCCTTTATCGCAAGCGTATTAGTGCTATGATAAAGACATGGAGAGTACACTTCATTTACCACTGATCATTGTAATACTTCATCTCATAAACCTCTTTTGTCTGATAATCCTGATTCGTAGCGGTATACAGATACTCTACGATCACCCAAAACTCTACTGGACCGATCACACAAGTGATGAAAACTGGTGGATACGATTTGGTAAAAAGATCATGCCAAAAGATCGTCTCTGGACGGCACGTGACGAAGCCGAAGCACCACCAAAAGCATTGCTCGCCCTGCCAGGCAAAGACGAAGCACTAGGCGCCGGACGACACTGGCACTTCGCTACAGCAGTTATCTGGGTACTGTCCGGACTGCTCTATATCGGGTATCTCGTCATTAGTGGTCAATGGAGTCGCGTCATCCCGACAGATGTAAATGTTTTTTCTGATGCTATCACCGTACTCGGCAATTACCTCAGCCTGCACATCCTTGAGGAAGGCGCTCACTACAATGCACTTCAGCAACTCAGCTACGGATTTGTCATTTTTATCCTTGCGCCACTCCAGATATTGACGGGACTCGCTATGTCGCCAGCATTCATCGGAAAATACCAAGGCTTCCTAAAAATCTTTGGCAATAGTCGCCAAGTTGCGCGAAGTCTGCATTTTATCGGCATGATCGTCTTCTCGCTCTTCATCCTCGTGCATGTCACGATGACGATTGGTTTTCATTTCTACACCAGTATCAAACGCTTTATGACCGGCTCAACTGATATTGATTTTGCAACTGCACTGACTGGATTTTTGATGGTAATGATACTGCTTGTAGCGTTTAACATATGGGCAACCGTCATCACAGTCCGCAACCCGATAAAACTTCGTAGTGATTTGGTAAAGTTCTACGCCCCGATAATTCACCTACTATTTGGACGCATGAAATCAAGCCAAAAATACACCAAAAAAGACATCTCTCCGTTTTTCCGTGTAAATGGCTACCCGCCAAAAACCGAGGAATACAAAAAACACTATGAAAATGATTTCAAAGACTGGCATCTCACCGTTGGCGGTATGGTAGAAACACCTCTCAAATTGTCACTCGCAGAGATAAAATCCATGCACAAACAAACGCAGATCACCAAGCACAACTGTATCCAAGGCTGGTCAGGTGTTGCCGAGTGGGCGGGCGTGCCGATGCGTGACATCCTAAAACTGTGTAAACCAACAAAAGCCGCAAAATACGTCGTCTTCCACTGTTACGACGTCTATGGTGATGGCTTTCCGTACTATGCAAGCCTTCGTACGAGCGATATGCGCGACAAACAAACCATACTCGCCTATGAAATGAATGGCGAAAAACTACCGCTCAACCACGGCGCACCGATCCGTCTACGAGTGGAGAAAAAGACTGGCTATAAAATGGCGAAATGGGTACACACAATCGAGTTTACCGACGACTACACCAAGACAGGTCGCGGACGTGGTGGCTACCGCGAAGACACACTACTATTTGACTGGGAAGCATCTATCTAGTAAATCAAAAACATGAAAAAAGTATCGGCTTCGGGAAAATATTGGGCATTATTTTTAGCGACGCTCGGGCTGGTGGTAAATTTCTGGGCATGGTCACTACTAAGTCCACTCGGTACGCAACTGGCCAAAGAGCTCGTTATTAGTCCTACGCAGTTGTCACTCCTACTCGCGATGCCCGTTATCATCGGTGCGCTCGGTCGAATAGCTCTCGGTATTCTCACCGACAAACTAGGAGGTCGCTATACTTTTGCACTCGTTTGTTTTTTGACTGCACTCCCCGTCATCGGTCTTTGCATGACGCACTCGTACATCAGCCTCCTGCTCGTTGCGACACTACTCGGTATCGGCGGTGCTTCGTTCGTTGTCGGTATACCGTTTTTGAGCGATTGGTTTCCTGTCGAAAAAAGAGGATTGATAATCGGTATCTACAGCATGGGCAACGCTGGTACCGCACTATCGGGATTTCTAACGCCTCGACTCGATGAACTATTGGGTCGTCAGCAAACATTTTTGCTAGTGGCAGCATTGCTCATAATCCTCGCTATTGTATTTTTACTATTCGGCAGAAATGCACCAGGCTGGAAACCACCTAAGACTTCATCGCTCACGCGGATAAAAAAAGCGGTAACTTTCCCGCTCACACGTGATATCTCCATGGTATACATCGTGACCTTTGGCGCATTTGTCGCTTTTGGCGTCTACCTGCCAGTCCTTTTAAGGATTGCCTACGGCCTATCACTGACCGACGCCGCCACGCGTGCAGCGGGATTTGTACTCATCGCAACACTTGCACGTCCCATCGGAGGCTGGCTCGGAGATAAAATTGGTGGCCGCCTCGTAATCCAACTGTCACTTATCGCTATCGTCATACTCGCTTGCTTTACGGCGTTTCAATCAACGCTGGCGATAGAGACGACAATCGCTTATCTGACGCTTGCCTTTACACTCGGTTGTGCCAACGGAGCTAGTTTTGCACTTGTCGGTAAACTAACAAAACCGGAAATTATGGGAAGCGTCACTGGTGTTATTGGCGCCGCTGGTGGCCTTGGTGGTTTTTTGCCGCCTATTATCCTCGGTATTACGCATCAGCAAACACACTCCTACACACCGGCACTCTTCATGCTTGCAGTCAGTGCGCTCATTGTTCTTGTGTATATCAGTATTCGTTTTCGAGACCGTAAGGTCTATCATATGTTTCGATGATGGATCGGAATTCCTATACTCGCTCTGCACTAAAATCTTTGTGCGCCTGATCAGCGATAGCATCCATCAGCGTAGTGACGTCTTTGTCAGTAAGCGTACGCTCATAACTCGCTATGGCGAGACGAAGCGTGATCGTCTTGTGATCGCTATCGGCATCGGCCCGATAAATACTGAGGGGCGATAGCGCGTAATCAATCGCACCAATATCACTTGTTTCGATAACGTGCTTGGCGCTATCAACTACTTGCTCGTATAAAACATCATTGCCAACACGCAGCGATATGTCCTGTGTCACACGTGGATAGCGGGAGAGTGGTTTGTAGCTATTTGTCGCAGCGCTATGTGCATCGAGCAGGCCTTTTAGATCAAGTGAAAATGCGGCCGTGTACTGCGGCATTTTAAAGCTACGTAGTACAGACTGTTTCAGCTCACCAATCATACCGATAAATTCACCACCTCTACTCATCACCATCGCAGAACGCGTTTGATCAAATGGAGCCGTGATCGGAAAATCAAGTGGTTCTTTGATCGGCTCAAATTTGAGTGAAAAGCCTAAGTCACGAGCCAGCTGATCGATGAGTCGGCGGATGTGATAATACGCTGCACCATCGCGAGATTTTTTGCTAGCGTACACGCCATCGACAAATTCAATCTCGCTCGGGAGACCTTCGTCGTCATCAGCATGATATTTTTTATTGTGACCTTTCCCTACCTCGTAGAGAGTAAATTCATCATGACCTGATTTGATGTTGGCATTCACACGGTCAAGCAAACTTGGTAGCACTGAAAGTCGATAATATTGCAGATCTGGACTAAGTGCATTGCTAAGGCGAAATGCCTGTGAGATGTCTTGCTCGGCGCGTTGCATCGTCTTTTCATGCACGAAACTATAGGTCAAAACTTCATTGGCGCCACTACGTGATAGGCTCTCACGCACTAAACGCTTAATCTCGATCGATGGATTTTTAGCAGGCGGAGTGATGGTACGACGTGGCAACTCGCGTGGTAATTTGTCGAAACCATATAGTCGACCAATCTCCTCGACAACGTCCTCAGGATCGACAATATCAGTACGCCAAAATGGGATATTTACATGTAGATCATCATTGTTGTCAGTTTTGTCTTCGGGATTCCAGCCGCAATCCTCGCAGAGTGGAAACTCAACATTACCAATCAGCTGCACCATATCGTATTTGCTCATATCGAGACCGAGACGATTGCGGATAAAGTCAGGTTTGATTGTAAGCGGTGGATGAAGTTCGTTTGTCTCTATCGCAGTATTGAGGTTGATCGCATGTTCATCATAGATATCACTCGCTTGTTCACCACCGGCAACATCGATGACCGATGCCATCGTCACTGCCAGTACGGCAGGGTTTTGCAGTGGGGATTGCCCTTTATTGAACCGCGTCAATGCATCAGTGAATAGTCCATGCCGCATACTGCTACGACGGACGGCGTACATATCAAAGTTTGCGACTTCGATCACGATGTTTTTGGTCGTGTCACTTACTTCACTATCACCACCACCCATGATACCGGCAAGACCAACCGGACCTTCGCCATCGACAATGACGATATCGCTCTCATCGAGTTCATAAGTCTTGTCATTGAGCAAACGAATTTTCTCACCTTTTTTAGCAAGCCGTGTTCCCAAATATTTACCGCGAAGCTTGTCATAATCATAGGAATGTGTTGGCTGCGCGGTCAGCAACATGACGTAGTTTGTCACGTCGACGATATTGTTTATCGGTTTACCGCCAAGTGCAATAAGTGCAGTCTGCAGCCACATGGGACTCTTTTTGACTGTCACGTCTCGCACAGCAACTGCCATAAACCGCGGCACAACGTCACTTGCTTCGTTGCTAACTGTAAGTTCTAGATCCTCTTTATTCTTCTTTCTTCCCTCTTCATTCTTCCCCGCGTACCACTCAGGAGACGCAAACTGCATACCTTGTATACCAGCGATCTCACGCGCTACACCGAGCTGTCCAAAGAGATCAGGGCGATGCGTAAACATCTTGTTTTCGATGTCGATGATCGTATCATCCAGCCCAAAGGTTTTAGCAAAGCTTAGTCCTGCCTCTAATTTTTTGACGGAACCAAATGGGGACAAATCGTCATCTGTTAATTCTATGATCCCAGCGTGATCAGTGCCAATACCTAACTCGTCAGCAGCGGCAAGCATACCATGACTTTTGACGCCGCGAAGTTCACGTACATCGAGTACAAATGGATCTTTGTCGTCATAACTAGCAGGTACTGTCGATCCGGGAGGTAGCCATATCGCCCACATGTCTGCATGAACATTTGACGCACCGCAGACAACCTCTACGAGATTGGCGGAATCTGGAATAACGAATTTAGAATAGAGCGAATTGTCACCGATAGCTATCTTGCAAACTGACAGTTTATCGGCATCGGGATGCTTCTCGCATTTGACGACGCGAACAATCAACGCATCTTTGTATTTGTCAGCAAGATCAATTACCTGCTCGACACCGCCTAGCTGTTTATTTATCTTCGTCACCAACTCATCAACTGGCAGATCGACTGTCGTAAATTGTTTGATTGTGTTTAGGCTAACTCTCATACTAAAGCTCCCGACGGAAGAATAATGAATGAAGAATAATGAATCATAATCTCTCCTTTGACGTCTTAATCAAACCGACTAATAATTTCTCATATATATTCATCATTCTATATTCTTCATTCTAGATAGTTAAAACTGCCTCAAAAAATCTAATTTTGCACTTTCAAAATGTCGGACGTCTTCGATGCCTGATTTCATCATGACGAGTCGGTCGATACCACAGCCAAACGCAAATCCGGTATACACATTTGGATCAATACCTGCTGCCTTTAGTACATTTGGATGAATCATGCCACAGCCAAGCAGTTCAATCTTGCCTTCGTGCGAACAAACAGTGCAGCCACGCGCATCACAAAACGGACAAGTCAACCCAAACTCAAAACTTGGCTCGGTAAATGGGAAATAATATGGGTTTACATGTACGTCGAGCTTCTTGCCATAATATTCTTCGAGGAATTTTTGAAGAGTCGCTATTAGCATGCCAGCATGGACGCCCTTGTCGACATAGACGCCTTCAATTTGATAAAAGGTGTGTTCATGACGAGCATCGAGATCTTCGTTGCGAAATACGCGGTCAGGTACGATTGCGGCAATTGGATCGCCATGTTTTAGATTGTCAGCGTATTTTTTAAGTATGCGATTTTGCATCGTGCTAGTATGTGCTGGTGCAATCAATTGGTCGCCGTCAGCATCGGTCTCGACGGTCATAAACGTATCGTAATCATCACGTGCCGGGTGACCTTTGGGAAAATTAAGCGTCTCAAACATATGATACTGGTCATCAATCTCACGTGATTCTTCTGCCACAAATCCCATACGAGAAAAAATATCAATAACACGTGCTATTTCGGCCGACAGCGGATGGATAGATCCATTGCTCGTCGGTAGCAATGCAGGCTGCGAGGCGTTGATATCAAATGGCGCCGTCACGTCAATTGGTGCAAGCGTAATAGTTTCTACCGACGCCTCGGCTACTTTTTGTTTGAGTTCTTGGCTGAGTTGGTTGATTGACTGACCAAATTCTGCGCGTTCACTAGGATCAAGTTTGGGTATCTCCGAAAAGAGCATTTTTAGCTCGGGAGATTTCAATATATCTGCTTTGTTCTCCAGCGTATCAAAACGCTGCAATAATTCATCGCGGACATGAGCGATTTTGTCATTCATACTGCGTACTATTCTACCGTGATAATAAGAGGTACGCAACGCCTAAGAATATCAGCATGCCAACGATCGCAACTATAGCACCGAGATTTTGCGAAATATGCGTTCCTTCTTCGATTGTATTTTCGGTTTTTTCGTACTGGATCGGTGGTCCATCGGTCCGCATTTTTTCTTGTAATTCAGCAGCGATGCGTTCTTGAAATTCTGAGCGTGGTGATTCTTTGCGTATAAATAATGCCATGTTGCTATAGTAGATGGTAAATAGTAAATGGTAAATAGTATGTGCTATACTTCATGCATAAAGTATAAGGGAGTTATGCCATATGGCCACCAAAGCCAAGACAACGTCAAAAGCACGAACAGCTAAGACACGACCCGCGGCTGCAAAAGCTGCAAAAACAACTACCAAAAAAACGACAGTCGTCAAAACTGCACCAGTCGCAGCAGTTCGACCTGTCACACGACAAAAAACATACCGACTATCAAACGACTTGTCTGGTGCACAAGTTATCGGTGAAATGGTTGGAACATTTCTGTTTGTCTCGCTTATCATGGCGAGCGGCGGCAATCCATTTTTGATCGGTATCGCACTCATCGGTTTGGTTGCAGCATTCTTTAGTATCTCGGGTGCACATCTCAATCCTGCAATCACCTTTGGTCTATGGACGATGCGCAAAGTTTCAGCAACAAAAATGCTGTTTTACCTAATGGCGCAATTTGTTGGTGCCATCCTCGCTGTATTTGCTGTATCAGCATTTGCTGGTACAAGCCCAAGCATTTCACTATCAAGTTTCTTCCAGTGGGATTGGCGCATAGTGTTTGCTGAGCTCCTTGGTATGGCAGTATTTATGTTCATGGTAGCAGCTGCTGCAGAACGAGCTCAGACCGACAACTCAAAAGCCGTTACGATCGGTCTCGGCCTCTTTGTCGCATTGGTTATCTCAACCAGCCTGCTCCAACAAGCAATCTCAACTGAGAACACTAAATTCACAGCTGAGCAACAAAAAGAATCGTCAAAAGACATCAGTACTCCACGCATCTTGAAGGTTGGTGGAACTATACTCAACCCTGCTGCTGCGTTTAGCCAGACTGAGACTGAGAGCCAGAACTCTGCGCTCGGAACTCAAGAGAAATCAACCGGTGCAAGCCGCCTCACTATCGAAACCATCCTCGGCGCATTTGCCGGAGCTGCAATCGGTGGCTGGCTCTATCTTCTCCTTGCACGCAACACCGAAGAGGGTCGTCTCTAAATATAACGATCTCGATCAAAATAACCCCCGCAAATCAGCGGGGGTTATTTTATCTATATGAAATACTTAATCTTCATCTTGTGGACGGTCGAGTAATAGCGGCTCAACACTCGGCGATGTATCAGCAATCTTGACGACGTCTCGATCCATGCGCGACAGACTCTTGTGTGCATTGTTGAAATGACCAACTGACGTACCGAGGCTATTGCCGAGTTTTTGCATATAGGTATCATGAGCCTGAATATGTTTGCCGAGCTCTGCCACACGTTTTTGAATGTCACGTGCCTGCTCCTCGATCTGCAAACTCTTGAGTCCTTGCATAACCGTTTGCAGATAGGCTAGCAAAGTTGTCGGACTAACGATGATGACTTTTTTATCGATAAACGCGTACTCGATAAGATCACGAGCATTCGTGCCGGTTGCACCGACATTGTTTACGAGCAAATCATAATAGATTGCCTCCGACGGGATAAACATAAATGCATAGTCAAGCGTGTTTTCTGCCGGACGAATATATTTACTGGTTTCATCGATACGATTTTTGAGATCAGTTTTAAATGCTTTGGCATGAATATCGCGCTGCGTTTTGTCTTTTTCTTCGATTAGACGATTGTAATTTTCGAGTGAAAATTTACTATCGATCGGGATCATACGTCCTTTATCAAGTTTGATGACTGCATCGACTATCTCGCCGTCTTTGAATTTATATTGCATTTCGTAGACGTGAGGCGGTAAGACATTTCCGAGTACGGTATCAAGGTAATATTCACCGAGACCACCGCGCTGTTTTGGGTTTTGCAGCACATTTTGCAGTGTTTTGAGCTCGCTCGTCACATCCATAACGCGACGGTTCGTTTCATCTAACCGTGCCAGCTTTTGAGTGACATCTGCAATCAGTTTGGCACTCTCGCTGAGTTGTTTTTGCATACTCCCCTGCATGAGCGCTTGGGATTTATCGAGTCGATCACTCACGGTCGACTGTAGATTATCTTTGAGTGCCTCGACGGTTCGACCAAGCTCCGTAATATCTTGTTTGATGAAGAGTGATGAATCTTGTGGCTTGGAGCGCATAAGCAATACAATGATGACGACCATCATAACAACGACAAGAATGATAAGTATAAGAGTAATGTCCATGATCCTAGTATAGCCTACCGGCCATACTATCGCCTACCAAGCGGCGAGGAGCAATCGAGCAGCAACAACCGATATGATTGTCAGAATAAGTGCGACTGGGAAAAATAGTAAACGATTGACCCATGCGTAGTACATATAGGCGAGACCAAATAATACAGCTGCGTATAGCGTACCAAGCCACCACGACATATCACCAACCCAGACATGAAATCCCCACAATGTCGCGATAACAGCCAGAATGACGAGGAGTGGTCGCATAATAACCGATCGTATAAGAGCGATAAGCCCCAAGAAATGTGCGACAATGAGCGCGATCACAACGGCAGTGATCGTGACATAACCACAAGCTGAATTGTTGCCACCACACATGATGGGAGTGAGTACGTATTTTTCAAGTCCAAGCGCCAGAAGCCATGTCAGCGCTCCACTAACAAAACCTGTCAAAAAAGTCTGTACGAGAGCTACAGGCACAAATGTCTGGTATTCAATATATCGTCGGTAATCCATGAATGTCCTTTATTTATGCGAATTATACATGATAATTGTATTTTATGCAAATTGCTGAAACGATTATGCTAACTCTGTGTCTTAATTTTTTGGTACCAAATACTTCCTGATAGCCCCGCGATAATACCTCCTATAATATCAATAGGGGTATGTACTAACGCCACAACACGAGCGACACACATAACTATGACGGTAAATGACAATAAAATTGCAACTCGTTTGTTTCGAGTAATAAACCACACTGCCGCAACTATTACCACTGCCAACAATGCATGATCCGAAGGAAAACCTGGGTTGTCGATATATGCAGCACCAGCCGCTACACCTCTTTCTATAAATGGTCGCTCAACCGACGGTTGATAGAGCAAACTCATTATTTTACCGACGAGCAGAGACGTCAGCCCAGCCATAATTAATTGAGGCAATAATCTAAAGAATTGCTTTGGGGAACTACGCATATAATTGAGAACCATGATAGCGGCGACGATAATAATAACCACAAGTGTGCCATCAGCAAGAAATCTAGTGAGCATGATGTGCTGTGCCTCCATTCTCTTTTTTCATTGTGATAATTGAACTCGCGATAGATGCACCTACAATTATCAGCCCTGCGACGCCAGCGATTGCTTCGGGGATTTCTATAAACAACCCACTCAGTAGTACAAGCGCTAATATACCGATAGTATAGTGTGCGCCATGCTCTAAGTAGCGATAAGCCTTTAGCGTTTGTCGGCGAACCATAAATACGGTCAGACTCCTCACCCACAATGCACCGACACCCAGTCCAATTGCTATCAATATAACATCATTGGTAACAGCAAATGCCCCGATAACTCCATCGAAGCTAAAACTACCATCAAGTACTTGTAGGTAGAGAAATGACATAAATCCCGCAAGCATAGGATAACGACTGGGCTTGTCGGTTTCCTCTTGAGTGACAGTAAATATATCGTTTAGTTTTTGCAGCCCTAGGCTCACAATTATTCCGACCGAACCTGCCATGAGAGTATCATTTGGATGATGATTCCATGGCATGACATATAGCAATAACAAGACAACTACCGCTATCGATGTATAGATCCACCATTTGCCCATGCGCTGCAACGGTCTCTCAATAATATTTATCCAACGGACTTCACGTCGAGGGTCGAAGAAAAAGCTAAAACATAGCATCAGCAAAAACATCCCACCAAACGACGCGATCATTGGATGTGCATGATGTAGTTCCTCGGCATAGCGTACAGGATCATTGAGGGCAAGATTGATAACATCGCTCGCTGATAATCCTGCGGTCAGCATAACCAAGATGATTGGAAATACTAATCTCATACCAAAAACAGCGATAATCATACCGACAGTCAGAAACATCGTTTGCCAAAATCGACTCATCGTCGCCAAGATTCGCGCATTTATGATCGCGTTGTCAAAACTAAATGTTATCTCAACAAGCATCAAAACTATCGCTACAAACATCGCCGACAAACCCAAGTAAACACCTACTAATACAAGTGATGATATCGTGATAAGTGCCGATATAAAGAAGATTCTAAATGGATGATGAGGATGTATCAAATGTTTCATTGTCACTTGTTATTATATCTTATTATCTTTACGATCTTTGTTTCGAATCATTTGCCATGGCCATCTCCCCTCAATCTCCATCTGAAACTCGATGCTCAAAAATGCCCGAACAAGTACTATAATCGCCAGCACTAGTACTGAGTCCAAACTGAGATCACCACCAACAGAACGGATAATATCTCCGGCCACTAAAAATTCTAGCCCAATTAATATACTGCGTGCGAGATTCCAACGATAATCATTGTAAAGCCCGTCATAATTATGGCCACTAAAAAATTTTACGGCCGCATGAAATGTCGCAATGATCGCGCCAGCCAAAATGACAATGATGCCGACAAAATCCAAGAATAACCCTATGTTTTGTGCAAAATCTTGAAAATTAAATAATGAGTACCCAATTGCTATGTCTTGCATGTCATGCTTGTCCTGTTCCCATGGCGTAAAATAATACGGCAGCAGCTATCGCCATGATGATAAATGCTCCCCATATACCTATGTTTGACCATAGTGTGTTTTTGTACTCACCCATAATCTCACGATTATTGCCAATACGTGCAATCATGAAGAGCAACGGTACGGCTGCAACCCCATTGACAACCGCAGTAAATATCAATGCTTTTATCGGATCAATTCCGACGAAGTTAATTGATAACCCAATGAGCGTTGCGATGATAATTACTAGATAAAATCCAATTGCACGATGGAACTTCCTCCATAATCCTTCGCGCCAACCGAGCGATTCTGATATCGCATATGAAGCTGAGCCTGCAAGTACGGGTACGGCAAGCAGCCCGAGTCCTATGATTCCTATAGAAAAGATTATTTTGGCCAGTAAACCAGCATTTGGAAAGCCACTGACAAGTGGTTCAAGCGCCTTTGCCGCATCAGATGCGCTATTGATTGATGTGATACCATTTGAAAACAGCACGGATGCACATACGATAACGATAAACCAAGCTGTGACACTCGCCAATGTCATACCAGTGAAATTGTCGATACGCAACCGATGCAGGAAATGCTTTGTCGCGACTGGATCTTTGCCGATTTTTGTCACATTGTGTTTTTTGATCTCCTCCTCAACAACTTCCGAAGTATCCCAAAAAAACAAATAGGGCGAAATTGTCGTACCTAATATACCGACAAATATATAAATTGTTGCAAAATCAAGCTTTGGCACTGTCGCAAATGTCGCCTTAAATATATCACCCCACGGCTGACCTATGACAAACGCTGTCACCGGATAAGCGAGCAGAGCAATTGCCAGCCATTTGAGTAATTTTGCATAGATGCGATAAGGGACGCCGACTTCTAGCATTGCAACACCTATCGCAAACCCAATTGCTAGCAGCTCAAACGGTATATCGACAAACAATTGCATTGTTGCTGCCATCGCCCCAATATCAGACCCAATATTTATTGTGTTTGCAATGACAACCAGCGCAACGGCAGTATAGAGCATTGGTTTGCTGTAATGTTCTTTGAGATTTGCCGCAAGTCCCTTGCCTGTTATAGCGCCTATGCGGGCACATGACTCCTGTACGGCTAACAGTAGTGGATACATGAGAGGAAATGCCCACAGCAATCCGTGACCATGTGCTGCGCCAACTTGTGAATAGGTAGCGATACCAGAGGGATCATCATCGGCCGCACCTGTAACAAGGCCGGGGCCCAAAATATGCAAAAAACGGCTGTACCGTTTGTGATTGACAGCTGATTTCGCCAGTGCTATTGCTTGGCGTTCGGCATGATTAATTTTTTTCTTGAAAGGCCAGAATTTCATGATATTGGTTATGGTTATCATCACTATAGCATATGACCTATCATGTCTGATACTATTAGGGTATGCTTCACTATCTGTCGTCGACGACTTCCCAGCAAAAGTTAAAAACAACCTCATCGACCAAAAACAGCAAATGGATCAGGTGCGAGAAACCTGATGAATCAGAAACTGCTGAATTAGTAGCACTCGGTCTGGATGCAGATCTCATCGCTGACGCTCTCGATCCACACGAGGTACCGCGTATTGAGCAAAGTGACGGGGTGTTATATTTTATCACGCGCGTCCCAGATGTTGGTGATGCATTTAATAGTTTTACGACGCCTATTATGTTTGCTCTGACCGATGACTATATCATAACTCTCAGCCGTGACTCCCTCGGGAGGTTATGGCAGCCATTTATTGATTCACAGCAAATCACCAGTAGACACCAGCAATTACTTTTGCTGATGCTCGACATGATATCACAACAATATTATTCACGCGTTGCAGCGATCAATCGTCAAACTCGTGCGGCGACATCTGACCTCGGATCACTGAGCTCTCGCGATATCGCGACACTGGTCGAGTATGAGCGCAAACTCAATGATTATCTCGATGCGCTCATACCAGCGAATACTGCAACAGAAAAGTTATTATCCGGTAAGTATTTACGCCTAACCGAAGATGACCGCGACCTCGTCGAGGACTTATCAATTGATCTCGAACAGGTTATCGTCCGCTGCAAAAGTCTCTTGCGTACCATCACAAATGTACGCGATAGCTACCGAGCAGTGATGGACTCTCAGTTAAATGAAACAATCCGCCTGCTCACCGTCATCACACTCGCCGTCACCATACCGACAATGGTCTCAGGCCTCTTTGGCATGAATGTCAATTTACCACCTGAAGTCCAATCGCCCCTCACATTTTGGGCAATCGCCGCTATAAGTGTCATGATTAGCCTCAGCCTAGTCTACTATTTCCTACGAAAACGGTCATAGCGTTTTGGCAAGAAGTACTCAATCGATTACAATAATGAGTCGATATGAATGATATAGCGATAGTATTTCTAAACGAAATAAAGGATTTCCTCTCTACTCCAAACTCAATGCGCTCGTTGTTGATATTATTGTTATCTATCCTCGTAGCATACTGGCTCAGTAAATACATCTCTCGCGGGATAATTCGTCTTGCGCAGTTTATTGCGGTACGCTCAGATACTACTACCGATGAAGACAAACGGGTTTTGCTACGACGCGTTGAGACGTATCTCAGTATTGGGATTGCCATAGTGCGTGCACTTATCGTCGGCATTGTCGCATTTTATACGTGGCAATTGCTCAGTCCAGGCGTCAATCTATCCGCTGCTACTATCGGTGCAAGCGCATTTTTTGTAGTGATTGCAGGTGCAACTGTTGGAATGATTTTACGTGACCTCACAGCTGGCGCAACGATGATCGCAGAGCGCTGGTTTCATGTCGGAGACTTTATACGTGTCGAACCGTTTACTGACGTTGGCGGGGTTGTAGAGCGCATGACACTACGATCTACAAAGCTACGTAGTCTTAATGGTGAGGTGATATGGCTACACAATCAACATATTCAGGGAGTCAAAGTCACCCCACGTGGTCTCCGCCGCTTGGCAATTGACATCTTTGCCAACAATGAAAAGGTTGGCAGAAATTTGATTGAAAAAGTAATTGCGGCGATGCCTGTCGGCACACTCAAACTTGCAACCAAACCAGAAATCGTTGCATGCGAGAAATGGGGTGAGAAATTATGGCATTTTGTTGTTATAGGTGAAACTACTCCAGGCCGAGAGTGGTTGATGGACACCTATTTCCTCAGCTCGCTCGAAGAAGTCGATGCTCGCCGCAAAGGACCAACTACCTTTGTTCGTAAACCGATAGCTCGTTACTCTGACGAACGAGCAGAACGCAGTTTTAGACGAGCGGTACGATTACAAAAGAAATAGAGCTTTGTTATGGCGTTAGAGTAAGGATTTGCTTTTTAACGTTCAATCTCCAAAGTACCTCAGAACAAAGAATTTTGTTCCTTCGAATTCCTATCGCAGAGTCAAAAAGAAAATAACCTAGATCAAAAGACCTAGGTTATTTTCTATGGCTCGCCTGTACGCCTTTGCCCGAACCTATTTTGCGACCAAGCGCGAGAAATGAGATTTTCGGCGGGTCGCCCCCGACCCGACCCGCCGAAAAGAAGGAGCCTTGAAGCGGAAGGTGTCAATAATTCCATTCTTAAATCTCATGTCTTTATAGATTGCCCCGTTAGCCTATACTCAAGATAGGGTGGCTAATGCTCACAGGGTAGTCTAAAGGTTCTGTATTGGTGAAAAAATGGAAGCCGATGTCTCTGGCATCGGTATATCCAATGATGAGCCGTGCATACGATTCCACCTTTCGATACGCGCCCTCACGTGATCTTTCGAAGTATAGCCTAATGAACGCATCATGCTAGTATCCGCCAATGAACGATGCGACGTAAAGGGGTGCATAGCTATTGCCGCCATTGCTATGTTTGGTATTGATGCTGGGCCAATGATGTGGGCGAATATAGCTGTTTTTGTCGCAGCGTCAGGCTTTTCAAGAGCAAAATATTTTACGCCGCGCGCACCTACTTCTAGGGCGCATTTTGCATGGGCGAGCTCATGCCCTGACGCTTCGTCTGAGAGCCAGGGCTTTGATTCTGGAAAATAGTTTCTTGACATATAGTCGTGTAGCTCACCAACGGTGTCAAAATACTGTCTCTCTGCTTTCGGAGAGAAATCGTGAATTTCGTATGGTCTGTCGTCAACTAGGTCGGCAAGATCGTCCTCCGTGAGCAAGTCGAATACACGGCGTCGTTCGCTGTCATCTAGTTGGCTAAATTCTGCATAGCGCATGTAAGTAATACATTATACTATTGAATGATAATTGTCAAGCTATTGTGCTGATTTTCGGTCCGTAGCTACAATGACAATCCCTTATGTAGACCTACATGCCTATTGACACCTTCCGCTTCAAGGCTCCTTCTTTTCGGCGGGTCGGGTCGGGGGCG
>CAZHUZ010000002.1:0-48525 GCA_964535835.1 uncultured Candidatus Saccharibacteria bacterium
GCTTTGGCGGTCAGCATTAGTATTGGCGTTTTATTACCAGAACGACGGAGTCGCTCGCAGATTTCAACTCCATCGATACCTCCTGGCAACATACGATCCAATACGATGACGTCGTACTCATCACCCTCGGCAGACGCCAGCCCACTTGGACCGTCCTCGCATACCTCCACTACAGCCTTTTCTTGCTCTAGGCCTAGTCGCACAGCTCTGGCAATCTTGTATTCGTCTTCGACAATCAATATTTTCATACCTTATATAGTATGACGCAAAACTGAAATAAACCTGAGAAAAACTGCCGCGTGGATACGGCAGTTTCAGGGGATAAGGCTCAATAGACTAGTTGGTTTGTGTTGACGTACTTGTGTCTGACGACGTCTTGTTATCGAAATCGCCTCTCATACCTCCATGGCCACCCGGACCATGACCGCGTCCACCCATCAGTAGGTAGCCATATTGTTTATCAATACCATTGTCACTCAGCCATGTATCGATAGCGGTCCTCCGTTCATCCATATTGGCTTTTCGATCTGCCTGACTTAAGCTTTGATCTGCCGTACGATTCGATTCACGTTCCTTTTGCAGCTCAGTACGTTTCGCATTGATCTTGTCAGCTTGGGCTTGTGTCAGCTTTCCATCTTTGACGAGTTGTGCGACATCAGCTTTTACTGCTGCCTCTCGTTCGGTTTCCATTTGCGTTCGTTGCTCATCAAAGACTGATTGAACTTGTGATTTATCGAGATTAAACTTACTTGCAATAGCATCGACGAGACTTGACATAGGGTTTGTCGAATTCGTCGCATTGGCAGCATGGGCGATCGTTACACCCGTCAGTCCAGCGGCACTAATCGCAGTGATTGCGCCGATTACTGCGAGATTTTTTTTCATATTAATTCTCCTTTACTTAGTTTCTGTTATTGCGCGTCCGCAATACCAGCAATACTAATCACCCAACTTGAAAAAAAGCTGAGTAGTGAGAATTTATTTTTTGGACTCAATGATCCGATTTACTTCAGCACCTATCAATATCGTGAGCATTGATACGTTGAGCCAAATCATAAGTACGATTATGCCCGCAAAGAGACTATAGACATCGCTAAAGTGAGCAAAGTATCGTGCATATATGAAGAATGCAGCCGTTGTTACCATCCACAGTATTGTGGCAACAATCGATCCCCAGCTTAGCCATCTCCAGCGGCGTACAAGATTTGGTCCCGCATAATACAGCACATCGAGCACGATAACTGTCACACCCATGAGGAGTACCCATCGTACGACGCTAAATATCGAGATAATAGTGTCGGGTGCACCCCAATACCGCAACCAGTCGCCAGTCACTGCCATCATTGGTAGCACAATCAGCAATCCTACGATTGTTCCAAGTGTCAGCAAAATACTCAGCGACCTGAGACGAACAAATGATCTCGTCTCTTTGACTTCATACGCATTGTTGAGTGCACGGATGAGATTTTCTATGGCACCCGAAACACCCCACAAAGCGATGAGCAATGCTATAACAGCCGCTGGCAATGATACTTCTGGCTTATCGATAAGATTTGATAATTGTGAAGAAATGAGACTAGCAAAATCATTTGGCAAATACACATTGAGCGTATCGATCAACGACTGAAATCGCTCTGGCTGGATAAACAGTGCTGTTACTGAGACCACAAGTGCCATCATCGGGAAAAAAGCCAGCGTGCCAAAAAATGCAATTCCTGCGGCATATATAGCGACATTTTTGTCACCAATTGCCTGTCGTGTCTGGTAAAGAACCTTTTTCCATGCACGCCACTGCATATCATCGAGATTACCCGGAAGAGGTTGTAGCCCTAAAATAATAGCCCAAGCTTTAAGCCATGAGCCTGTTGAACGTGGTGTAGTTTTATGCATTACTGCTATTATAGTATCCTATTGTTCTGGTCGTACAAAAAACAGTGCTAGCCTAGAAATACTACCTCTTATTTGATACAATCGACATTGTCTTTTATGAGATACCTCATCATATGGCACCATAGCTCGGTTGGACAGCTATAAGCGTAAAAATATTTGCGCAAGCGCTCTAACCAGCTTAGCCATACTGAAACCGAGAAGATTAACGTAAATGGCACGTACTTTACAACTCACAATTACGGCACCATAGCTCAGCTGGTTAGAGCGCAGGACTCATAAGCCTGAGGTCGGTAGTTCAAGCCTACCTGGTGCTACCATGAAAAATAGCCACGATTAAGTGGCTATTTTTCATGGTCACAGATGGATGAATGATGTTACTCTTCGTCTTCAACTTCGGCGAGAGCGAGCTCACGTCGTGTGAGGAGCGAATCAATCTCAGCGCTACTACGAACACGATTCCACGTCTCTAGAATTGTTGTTGACAATGCTGTTTCTGCTTGTACGAGTGTCATGGTGGACATCCTTTTTATTTTGTTTGGTTATATATACATGATATCAAAAAACATAAGCTTTGTCAATACTTTATGACATAATAATTAAATAATGCCATAACAACTTTGACTCAGACTGACAAACTGTGGTATATAGTGAGGTGGAGAACTCTACTAAAAAATCAAAATGAACTATAATCTCGAATCATTCTGGAGCGTCATCACCGTATTGCTGGCATTGGCAATTGTCCAAGCTACCTTTCAGCTAGGCGTAAGTGTGTTAACCCTCCTCAGTGGCCATAGTCTAGGAAAACAGCGTTCATTGCGTCGTCTCTTTTCGCTCAGTATTGCCTATATCATAGGTAATTTTATGATGCTGATGCTGGTATTTGGGGCTCTGCTCTATGTAGTCTTGACGTTGATGTATGCGATCGAGCCTTATGCTTGGTTACTATTTGTCGTAGCTTCATGTATTGTCGCGCTCGCTGTGATGCTAGTATATTATCGCCGTGGTAGCGGTACTGTACTATGGCTACCCCGCCCAGCAGCTGCGTATCTATCTGATCGTGCACATCGCACAAAAAATGTTTTTGAAGCATTTATGCTCGGAGGAGCAGCGACGATTGCTGAACTGCCGTTTACAATTGTGCCCTTGGCTGGATCGGCTTATATCATGATGTTCTACCTCGTACCTAGCGATCACTTCGTAGTCGCCAGCCTGTACTGTCTCATCGTCATTGCGCCTCTTGCACTCACTACTGTTCTCATCGCCGGTGGCCATCGCCTGAGCACAATCCAAAGATGGCGAGAAACAAATAAGTCATTTTTGCAATTTGCAGCTGCTGCGCTCTTGCTCGCTATCGCGTTGTTTGTCGCGGTGTTTTATATTGCAGGAGGACAATCATGACCGATACCTACGTTGTCCGACATGGTACTCACAGTAGCGAAGCGTTTGATCCATTAAAATTGCATAGCAGTATCGTCTGGGCATGTATGGCCGTGCGTTCATACGAAGGAGAAGCTCATGCCGCCGCCGAACGCGTCTGTAAACATGTCATAGACTGGCTCGAAAAGAAAACTGAGGTGACAAGTGCTGACATCCAGCGTGTAGCCGGTGATTTTCTCGCTACCTACCACTCCGAAGCCGCCTATATGTATAAACAGCACAATGTAATACTGTAAATAAGGACCATTCATGGCAAAAAAACAAACCTACGACTTTGATCTCATCGTAATCGGCTCTGGCGCCGGTGGCAGTGTTGCTGCTGATATCGCAGCTCGGGCCGGCAAACGAGTCGCTATAGTTGAGACTGATATGCTCGGTGGGGAATGCCCGAATTATGGGTGTGTCCCCACCAAGGCATTACTACATGCAGCCAATCTCTATGATAGTGCTCGAGGAGCAGAACGGTTTGGAATACGCTTGAGTGCCATGGGCTACAACTACCCTTCGATCAAATCTTGGAAAGATACTGCAGTCCGTCGCACCGGTACCAGTGATAGTGAAAAATATTATCGATCACAAAATATCACGCTACTACGAGGCACAGCCCATTTTCTCAGTCCACACGAGATCACCGTCAACCGTCGCCACATCAGCTCGCACTATTTCCTAGTAGCAACGGGATCAGTCATGCGGCTACCAGATATCGTTGGACTCGATAAGATCACTTACCTGACGTCGCGAACTGCACTCGATATCATCCGTCCGCCAAAATCAATTTGTATCATAGGTGCAGGCTCAACAGGCTGTGAATTTGCCGAACTACTCGCCACATTTGGGACAAAAGTAACCATCATGGACATCGCTGGACGCATATTACCAAATGAAGACGAAGAGACGAGTAGCTTGATCGAATCGTATATGTCCAAGCAACGTGGTATGACAATTCTCACAAAGACAAAGATCATCAACATAGCCGATGATGGACCAATGGTAAAAGTGACGTATCTGCGAGGCGGTGAGCAACACACTGTCAAGGCAGAGAAAATCCTCGTCACCACCCAAAAAACGCCCAATACTGATCTAGGCCTCGAAAATGCCGGTGTAGAATTTAGCCATCGCGGCATCGATGTCAATGAGCATTTGCAGACGTCCGTACCACATATTTACGCAGCTGGTGATGTCCTCGGAAGATACATGTACACTCATGTTGGCGTCTATGAGAGCCGCGTTGTCGCCAACAATATCTTGCGCAAACACAAAGTAGCGACTGATTATCGGGCAATACCGAGGGTCACTTATATCACACCTGAGGTTGCCTCCGTCGGTTTGACCGAATCAGATTGTCTGCGACGTGACTTGGAAGTCAAAACAGCAATCGCCCCGCTCAATATCATATCGCGATCAAATGTCACAGATACCCGAGATGGCTTTTGCAAAGTTATCACTGATCGTAGCGGGGTATTAATCGGCGGTACTGTGGTCGGCCCTCATGCTGGTGAGATTATTCATGAACTGACGCTCGCAATCCAGTACAGCCTGACCAGCGCCGAAGTCGCCAATGCCATACACGCTTTCCCATCATGGAGCGAAATTGTCCGCGTGGCGTGTAGCAAAATAAAGATCTAGATCTGTATCAAAAAAGATCTCGAAATATTTCGAAATCTTTCTTGGTAGCGGGGAGTGGATTTGAACCACTGACCTCTTGGTTATGAGCCAAGCGAGCTGACCAGACTGCTCCACCCCGCGTCGAATTGTTTCTGGTCGTATATAATGTGCTTCGACATAACCAACGGGTTATGAGCGATTATGTACGAGAGGAGCTGACCAGACTGCTCCACCCCGCGTCGAATTGTTTCCATGAAGTCAATAGACTTCATATACTGGAGCCGCTTTTAAGCTCCAAGTATATTATCACATCCGTACGATCTAGGTCAATTCACTATCGTCCAAAGAAAAATTGCATCCATTTAGCAAAGTTGCTCTTTTCAACTATCGTAGTAGCCGCTGTGGTATGCTGCTGTGCGGGCTTTGGCTGAGGGGGCAATATAATTACCTTTTCCCCTTCGGATGATTTACCTAGTTTTGCGCGAGCAGTAAGCTCTTGATACTCTGCACTCCTTAGATAGTTCTGCTGCAACTTGAGCGTTTCGGTCTCAATCTCTGCAATTGCGATTTCTTGTTTCATACGATCTACCCGCTGTTGGAGCAAAAAATTATATTGTAATGTCTCAACAGTATTCCATACACTAGCGAGCACAATAACTGCCGCAATCAACAGCACACCATTGTTGAGCGTGGCGTACTGTTTTGCTCGATGATGCAGATGTTGGATATTCATACTACTTATGCATGACAAGTATAGCAAATAGTATGTCATCTGTTGCAAATAAGATCTGGTGGGGCTGGAAGGGATTGAACCTTCGACCAACAGGTTATGAGCCCGCTGCTCTAACCACTGAGCTACAGCCCCCAGAACTTATTTTCAACTATCATATTGTATCATCACCTCTATACATGTAAAACCGCCCTATCAAAAGAGCGGTTTTTAACAGATAGTACCTCGTTGTTATGCTTCTGGGTGGTTGCTACCAAGTGTAAAGAGTTTTGCGATCCCCCAACCGACTAAGGCATAGATAACCATCGCTACGAGACTCGCGCTGTCCAGGAAGAATTTGCCATTGTATGACGGTGTGGAGAATATACCCTCAAAAGGCATAGCAAATACGCCAGCAAAACTGTAAATGAAATCGACAAAGCCGCTTGATCGGTCTGCGCCCAAAAGTAACAACACGACTCGTAGTGCTAGCAGTACAATAATGAACCCGACGATGTACCACACGACTCGCTGAGCAACGACGCCAGTAGGAGCCCCACTAGTGCTCTGGCTGACAGTTTGGCGCTGTACGGTTGTATCACCTACTTGCTGTTCGCTTGTTCGCACTTCTCTTGTTTCTTGAACTTCGTCTGCCATGATAAAATCTCCTACTTACACAAATATACGCTCAGTATAGCATAGAGGTGCTTGCAAAATGTGAGCTGGATTACGCGACCACAGTTAGAACAAATATCCTTCGGCGTTGGCCTTATCTATTTCAGCCCGCTCTCTTGCTTGTTCTGCTGCGATTTCATCTAATTCTTTCGGCCAGCCTTTTCTTGCATCATCGAGCAACTTTGCTGGATCAAAAGGCTCTGAGGGGGGTTCAACGGGATTTGCTAATGACTCGCGTAGGGCATTTTTGACAAAAGCCACCCCTCGCCTCACCTCGTCAGGATTATCTGCAACCCCACTTAAACCATAATATTTAGAGTTTAATTCGTGGGCTTCTTCCCTAGCTAGTCTCTTTGGATCAACGATCCTTTTTCCTTCCTCGCTAAGGGTTTTCCACATATCGTCATCGTAGAATGGTCGTATACCGCCAAGTTCGGTCTGTGGCGGAAGCTTGTCATAAGGCTTTGTAGGAGATTCTGCCATATACTTTTATATTAGCATAAACATGACGAATTGTCAATCCAAAGACCCGCCTCCAAAAGAAAGCGGGTCATTTTGGCACCTTGTTTGTTTGCTCTCATCCTACCACCAAAATGTCTATGCTTGCAATCAAAAATGTAAAACACCGCCGTTATAGAGGGCGGTGTTTTAAAAACAACAATATACTAGTCTTTGCGAATCTTGCGGATAGTCAAGAAACCATTTCGTGGGTTTTCTGTGACTTCGTAGCCAGCTGGGAGACCAGTAGGCTCACCTTTGCCGCCCTCTACCTTAGCAAAAAAGTAGATGGTTTGGTTTTTACCGCCACGTAGTGTGACGTCTTTTTTGTGCAAAAAGTATTTTACCCCTTTTGAGTTGGTGTGTGCGTAAGCTGCCATAGACAGTTATTCCTCCTTTAAACTCTTACGAGTTCTACTCTACCTGGGGTGGCCTCTGTTGTCAACTATTTATAGTGTTTTGAAACGATGGCGCAAGATAAATCGCAGAATAGCCGCAGTGAATACACGGAGAGCAATAACAGATAGGATAATCCCACAAAACAGCACACTAAATCCTGCCAAATCAGGCGACCAAAATGGCGAAACAAAATTGTAATGGTATTGCTCTGGATCAGGCCGGGCGCTAACATTTGTCGGATCATCTGCGACACCTAAGGCTTTGACTCGTTCGGCAACGCATGCGACATAATCATTGCGAAATGATGCTACTCCTCCCTGCCACCTGGCACGACATTCGATACTTGCTTGCTGATAAACAGCAGCATTTGGGTTGGTGCTACTCTGAGCATTTTTGTCCCAGTTATCAAGTGCTCGGTTGTATTGTTCTTGGAGATAGACTCCGTTGAGCAGATTGGTATTCATGTGACGACTGACATATCGTTGCAGATCGACGAGAGAAGTCTGGATAGCAGTCTTGTCACCTTTTTTATCGGCGGTGTATACAGCATTGCGACGTTGCTCCATACCGAGATTGTTTAGCCGGAGCAAAGAAGCACTCACTAGTAGTCCAATGATGAGTATGAGGACAAGCTGCCATGTTTTGACGTTGCGTATACGCGCATACACTCTTTGCAATGAACGTCGATCAAATGATGCCATATCAGATTTCCACCTTTGCTTTTAGTATACGATACATCAGCCCAAGAATGTACGCTTCCTACGCAATGCAGGGAGGTTATTGAGCATTATTGTCAGTACAGTTAGTGCAGCAATTACATATCCCAGCCGTAACGTCAGCAATTCATCAGCATATAACGATATCAGACCGATGATGCCGCAAAATACCGCTGCACCCATCGCCAGCATCGCAGATACGATCGACATATAGACTATGCGATAGCCCGGCAGGTCATCCGCCTGCGCAAAAATAGCTTTTGTCAGAGGCAGAGCATAGGCCGTCGTGACCGATTCATTCATAATATTGAGAAGTAGCGCCCCAATAGGTGTCGCGATAAATGGCCTGAGTATATGCGTTATGCTATCAGCTAGTACCCCCGCTCGTAGTAACTCGCGACCATGATTTTTATCAACTATGACACCAAATAGTCGCGCAACAGCGACTCCGACAATGATCGTTATTGAGGATAGTATACCCAACTGGGCGTACACGGCATTGTCAGCTATGCCAAACACGCCAATTGCCAGTAAAAGCGACCACATGACGCCACTTGCAATCCAATCGACTCCGACCGCCAGCTCTGCGACGGCCGTACCTGAAATACGCTTATATGGCAGGCCCCGGAAAGTAATATGTTGATGCGTTTTGACTTGTTCTGGGGTGAAAAACAGAGGTGCCGCTGCAAGCGCAAAAACGGTTGATGCAAAAATTAGCGTCGCTTGCGGTCCAAATAGGTAGGCGATGAAACCTCCGATCACTGGACTCAAGCCCTTGGCGACTTGTTCGAGTATGTGCATATAGCCAAGTTCTTTACCCGTATGATCCAAGCTACGGACCTTAGAAAAATCTACCATATATGCGATGTCATAGAGTGTAACAGAGAGCCCTTGAAATACCGCTGCACCAACCAGTGCAGTGATCCCATAATCACTTATAACAGCATATAACAACAGAGAGGGTACATACAGTAGATTACTTATCAGCATGGCATGTTTTGGGCCAGATTTGGCAATTGTATACGCTAATGGCCAGGCAAGACAGCTCCGATATACAAAATAAAGGGCAAAATATACAAATATAAATGTAATCCCATAGCCGTTTTGGTATAGATATATCCCTATGAACACACTCACCATGGAAACCGCTAGCGTCCTGAGCAATCGGCTTGCATAGAGTTCCGCCATCTCACCAAAGCTAACTTCACGCCAATAATGACGTCGCTCAAATAATCGATAGAGGAATCTTTTTATCATGTTTGTTTTATGGTTTTTCTCCCTCTTATTTAATCATAATTGTCTCTAATATAAAAGCTATTGCTTTTGCCTCTCGTTTTTCATATTTGATGTTTCGTGAGATTATAAACATATGCGTATTTATCTATCTGGAATCGGTGGTGTCGGCATCGGACCACTTGCTCAAATCGCTCATGACGGCGGTTTTGATGTTGCTGGCTCAGATGCAAACGAGAGTTTAATGACTGAACAGCTTAAAAAATCTGGTCTCACCGTTTATATTGGCCAGGATGGCTCGCAAATAGCTCGACATCATGCTACTCAACCAATTGATTGGTTCGTCTATACTTCTGCACTACCCCATAACCATCCTGAGCTACAATTTGCCCGCTCTCAAGGAATACGTATCAGCAAACGAGATGAATTTCTCGCAAATTTTATCAAGCAAAAAAACCTCAAGTTGATCGCGATTGCCGGAACACATGGCAAGACTACCACGACTGGACTATTTGTGTATGCAATGAAGCAACTAGGCATACCGCTTAGCTATTCAATTGGCACAACACTTTCTTGGGCTGCGAGTGGTGCTTATGATAGCGCTTCAGATTATTTTGTCTATGAGTGTGATGAATACGATAGAAATTTTTTGCATTTTGAACCATATTCAAGCATTATCACAGCGCTTGATTATGATCATGTAGATACATATACAACGATTGAAGATTACAAAAAAGCGTTCGTGCAATTTATACAACAATCAGACTTTAGTATTTTATGGGAAAAAGATCTTCGCTATTTACACACCGAACTCGATGCAAATTATGAGAGTTACGACGAGCTGATGGATTTAAGCCATATCACCTTGCCGGGGGATCATGTGCGCCACAATGCGTTTCTGGTACAAAAAATTTTAGAAAAAATTTTTGCAGAGATGGAAGAAGCAGGAAGGATGAAGGAAAAAATTATCACAGCAATCAACGCATTTCCGGGTACTGGACGGCGCTTTGAGAAGCTCGCTGATAATCTCTATAGTGACTACGGGCATCATCCTGTTGAAATCACCGCGACACTGCAAATGGCGCATGAGATAAGCGATCACGTCGTGCTGGTCTACCAGCCACACCAAAATGTCCGCCAGCATGAAGTCCGCGACGAGTATACAGATGAGGTCTTCTCTTATGCCGATGAAATCTACTGGCTACCAACCTACCTCAGCCGTGAAGACCCCTCCCTAGAAACCCTCACTCCGCAACAGCTATCTGCTCATCTCAGCAACAAAAAATCCGTTCATTTTGACGACATGAACGATACTCTATGGGTAGATATCCAGCATCACCGCGACGCCGGCCATCTTGTACTCATCATGGGGGCTGGTTCTATAGATGGATGGGTACGTCAACAACTCAATAAGTAGCTATTTTGGCACCATAGCAGCAACATAATAAGTCGTGAGTCCCTCGTGGAGCCACTTTTCTTCATATGTGGTGAGAATTTTATAGTCGTCGGACAATGCGCTATCATGCAAATCGTACGATACTTCTTGTATACTCCATCTATTTGAGACATACTGCTCAAGCGACCAGTCAAACAAAGCATGACTATCAGTTTTTTGACGCACGACACCATCACGTATAAGTGCCGTTTTATATACCCCTAAGAATCTCGGTGATGTTAATCGTCGCTTAGCGTCACGATCGCGTGGAAAAGGATCTGAAAAAGTCAGCCATAGCTCATGGACAGAATTCTCAGCTACAACTTCGAGCAACTGATCTGCGCGAGCTCGAACAAACCAGATATTTTTTAATCCTAGCTCGATGGCCCTCGCTGCCCCTTTTTGTAGTCGATCGGCCTTTACATCAATCGCAATAAAATTTCTATCTGGATGGCGATGTGCCAACTCGACCGAAAATAACGCCGTACCCGCACCAAGCTCGACGGTCAAATTTGGTAAATGAGTCCTAGGCCATTCCTGAAACTCAAAACAATTTTCGGCATTAGAAAAAAGTGCAAATCGATATTTTTTGCGCTTGCGTGCAATGATAAAATCATTAGGGTTTAGTTGAGTATCGGTCACTGCTATACTGTACTACATATGCATAGCCTAGAAACAGCACTCGATTATCTTGCAAATAACTGGTTTGATATCGTTGTCATCATCGGTATCGCTTGGGCGGCTCGCCATTTTGGTGGCGCTGTCATTACCCGCATCATTCGCCGTCTCATCCGAAAGAATAACGATATGAGCGCCGATGACGTCAGTAAACGACAAAATACACTCATTGGACTATTGGTAGTGATATGGAAAATAGTCGTTGTAGCCATAGCGGGTACACTGATATTTCGTCAGTTGTTTCCTGGCATCGATTTATCACCAGTATTTGCAAGCGCAGGCATCGTTGGTATCGCACTTGGTTTTGGTGCACAATCCATCATTAAGGATTTTCTGAGTGGAGTGTTTATCATCACCGAAAACCAGTATCGCGTTGGTGACGTCGTGGATCTCGAAGGTGCCGCGGGTACCGTTGAAAGAGTCGGCGTACGCACAACCATGCTTCGCGATGCTGACGGCAATGTTCATTACATGCCAAATGGCAACGTCATGCACGTTATTAACAAAACAATGGGATTCTCAAAAGTAAACTTTACACTGTCAGTCAACCCAGAGACCGATATCGATCTATTGGCGGATGTTATCAATGAAGTCGGTCAGAAAATGCAAAATGACGAGACATGGAAAGAAAAACTCCTTGAAGCCCCGCATTTTTTGAATATCGGGAATTTTTCCCAAGCAAGTATGGACGTCACAGTCGTTGGTAAGACCCAACCATCCGCACAATGGAGCGTGACCGGAGAGTTACGTCGCAGACTACTGCGAGCATTTCAGAAACATGCTATTGAGCTCGCCCAGGTACCAATCTCAGGCTGGTCACAACCACACTCTAAAAAGAAATAGTTATTCCCCACTCGTTGTCGGATCGGCTGGTACAATCAACCGTAAGGATTCATCCGTTAGCACTTGATCGTCAAATGACCCCATTTTTTTCAAGCGATCTCGCTGGTCGTTATATAGTTTTGTAAATTCTTCTATATCCTTTTGTGTCAGTTTGCCCGTCGGGGAGAATTCGGGTGACGACGAATCATTTAATGCATTTTTCCGTGCCTGTTCAAATCCAGGACGACTCAAATCAAGACCTGATGTACCGCTCGTGATATATAAAGCCATGTTTATGCTGGTTAGTAGCAGTGTAATCCCGACTATGAGCAGTATGCCTGTAGTTAATTGATTATTCACGACCCACTGTTTGATTCGAGAGATCATCCAATGAAAGGCGATTGGTATATTTCTCATTCTTTTACCAAATTATTTAGATCACTGATGTGCTGAGAGAACAAATCAAGTTGCTGGTCTATCTCACGTGTCCTAACAGATAGGACGGCGCGCTTGTTACGTACATCTTCGAGCTTGCGATAAAAGCCAAGTGGATTATTCTCGCAGTCCATTGTCACAATCTCACGCAATCCAATCTCATAATTCGTATAGTCATCGGCAAACGCCTGGCGAAGGCGCTGCACATTACTTGTAGCAGTAACAAGCGCTGGAATATTGTATGTATTATTTGCGGCACGCGCATTAAGTGCTGACATTAGTTTTACAATATTTGCCGTTGCATTACCCCGACTTACCCGCGTCAAAGGATCGACATATTGTATACGCTGCAAATTTCGTTGCGCTTCTCGACAATTACGGCCAATCATAATAATCTCATCCTCGGTAAGCGTCTCAGGATCAACGGCATGAACTAATTGTGCCGTACCTGCCGCAATAATAAATAGCAATAAAAGCCCTAATCGTTTCATGTACTCTATTATGATTGGTTGTCACTACCTGTCAAACTCACTCGTGATTCTCTAACCACAACAAGGCCGTCACGAATTAATCCATCCAGCGCAGGATGAACTCTCTCATCATTATCAAAATGATCAATGAGAGATTTTTTGTCCACCGTGCCGTGTCGTAATCTATCCACTATCTTACCTCGCATCTGACGCAACGATCCTTCGAGTCGAGATTGCCTTTTATAGTGCCTACTCTGACCATTATTAGAAACTATCTTTTTCAGATAGCTGCCGTAATCCATCAATGCGTAGTACCATTCTCGCGGATGCTCTTTATCGATCGTTCGTTTGAGTAACTCCATCAATTGCCCATCATCCACACCTTCCTCATCATGAAAGAAACGATGTATATACACCGTGCGAATATTCGTCTCGATAAATAGTGACGGCTGGTTATAAACATACGCTACTATTGCACCTGCTGAATTTCGTCCGATGCCAGGTAGCTGTATCAGCTCATCAATTGTCTTTGGTACCCCATGTGCAGCCACAAACTTTGCACTATCATGGAGATATTTTGCTCGACGATTGTACCCCAGCCCCTGCCAGTGGATGATAACCTCACTGAGTGGAGCTGTGGCTAATTTTTCAATGCTAGGAAAGCGTTGCATAAAAGCAGCATACTTCGGTTTGACACGCTCTACTTGCGTTTGTTGCAACATCATCTCACTTACTAGAACAGAATAGAACGAAGTGTCCTCACGCCAGGGCATACTACGACGACCTTTTTTGCTAAAGCCCCAAACCTCTTCACAAAATGCATCTACGTCAGCTTGTGAGATACCTTGTCGCACTAGAGCTTTAAGTCAAATTGTTTAACAACCTCATCACTCGGTGTATTTTGACCGGACCAAACAACAACCCAAGCAGTATTTACTTTCTTTACATACGCATTGTAGCCAACCGAGCCGTTACCAACACTGATGAGTGCTTGACTGCCGTCTTTTTTCGTCACCTCTATCACTGGGTCTTTAATCGACGAGGCAAGAGCACCGTTATACGACTGTACTGCTGATTTAATGAGTGCTTCGTCATTTACTGGCTGATTTGATTCGGCAACAGCTTGACCGGTTGCTTTACCGAGCTGCTCACGAAGATTTGCAATTGTCGACTGAGACGCAGTGAGCTCTGATTTATTTACGTCAGTCTGGTTTTGAGCAGACTGCCACGACGACCAAAGCCATGCACTGACGCCTAACGAAATGAGCAGTAACAAAAGAAAGAAAAATGCTACAGTCGACCATGGACTACGTGATTTTTTAACTACTGTTTGTTGCGTTGGAATGTTTGAGGCTACACTCCTTGTATCGTCCGAGGAGCTGCTCGTATTATCAACAGCCGGGGTTGGTTTTTTATTAAAGAATTCCATTTCTACCCTCCTTGATTATCCTTATTGTAATATATCTTTCATGCAAAAATATGATCAAGCTCACAAACTCGCTGGATTGCGTCACTATGGTGTTAATCGATTAATATCACGCGGAAAGAGTGTCGCTTCTTTGACGTTTTGAAGTCCGATTGTTTTTTGTACAAGGCGGTCTACACCGTACCCGCAGCCGCCATGTTGCGGCAAGCCGTACTTGAAAGCCTGGAGATAGTACTTGAAGCCTTCTGCATTGACATCAAGTCCGGCGCGCGTCATCTGCTCGATCATTTTTTCGTAATTATTTTCGCGAAGTGGCACCGTTGCTATCTCTAGCCCACGGAATAGTAAGTCCGCCCACGCTACGGTACCGTCATCTTTAAACTTGTGATAAAACTTACCTGCACTTGCCGGGAAATCTTTTGCATAAACAAGGTCACTACCATGCTTTTTCAGTGCATACTCCGCAATCCAGCGCTCCTCGTCAGGTGTAAGGTCTTTCTCATTTGTTGTATCGTTTTTTGTTGCTTTGGTATATAGCTCATGAATTTCTGCAACGGTAAAACTTGGCACAATGCCATCCTCTGGTAATTTAAGATCTGGTCCATTAAATCGTTTTATATCGTCTCCAAACGTATCGTACGTTTGACACAATACACTCATCGTCATACCGGCTACCATATCCATCACCTCTTGATGACTCTCGACAAATCCCATTTCAATATCAAGCATCGTTAGCTCAGTCATGTGCCGTCGCGTCGCACTCAGTTCAGCACGATATGCTTGACCAATTTCAAAGACGCGTTCAAACGCACCAACCATAATTTGCTTATAAAGCTGTGGGCTCTGCGCCAGTGTTGCTTGTTTGCCAAAATAATCCAACGTGAAGACTTCCGCACCACCTTCGGTTGCTGCCCCTAAAAGTTTAGGAGTTTGTATCTCGACAAAATCATGTTCGGTGAGGTATGCACGAATTGATTGAAGCATCGCAGCACGAATTTTGAAAATTTTCTGCTCCTGAACATTACGTATATTAAGAACGCGGTAATCAAATAATGTTTCAAGGTTTTCGGCTTTGTGCGAAATTGGTTTGTCAATCTCGATTGGCGGCTCGTCCGTCACAGGGACGAGAACCTCTATTGTGACATCATGTAGCTCTGCTCCACCCGGAGCTCGCTCATCACTCACAACCGTCCCAGTAATTTGCAAGACTGTTCCCACCTGGAGACCACGTAGCTTTTCAACCTCGTCTTTATTGTCGACTAAACTTTGCGCAAGACCTTTACGATCTCTAACAGTTATAAAATTTAGGCCACCCAACAGGCGCTTTTTATGCAACCATCCTTGGATGGTAATTGTCTCACCGCTGTGCGCAGCAATCTCATTTGTCAGTATTCTTGTCATAGTGTTACGTATAGTATAGCATTACGCTACCACTGGTGACTACTATGATTGATCAGGCAAAGATTCCTATTATATCTTTGAGTGTAACGATCCCCACTGTCTGCTTGTGCTCATCCCTCACAATAGCGACAGTATAATCATCAGCCATAAAACTCTTCAGTGCATCGCGAAGCGATGCAGATTCTTCAACATAAAGGACACGTGGATCCATTGCGGAAGACACTAATGACTGATGGGTTTTTAGATCGATTACATCATTAATGTTTAACATGCCGACAACATGATGAATATCTCCAAGGATCACAGGAAAATAATTATGGCCTGTTTTATGCAAGCTATCGAGCACGAGTGGTCCTAACGATTCATCACTATCGATCACACTAATGTTTTTGGCTGGCGTCATTACATCCTTTATCGATCTATCCTTGAATTGTAGTGAAAACTCACAAAGTCGTTTTTCATAGTCGGTCAAGACATGAGACGTATGTACTATATCGATCAGCTCCTCACGCGACTGAATCACCTGACGTGAGGTTGTGTCCGATGCGTAAAATATATCTAACCATTTCGACCTCTCCACAAATGATATGAGTGAATCTTCATAATTGAGGTAAAACTTTTGTGACAACAACCGAATAGCCGATAGCCTAGGCAGGGTCATCACCACGAAGAATGCCGACAATGTCACAGCTAAACCAAGCCATATACTCCATAACGATACAGCACATATAACAAGGATAATTAACAGAAACCAAATGGACAGCTGCTTGAGTAACACGAGTCGGGGATACGCTAGCTCTCGTCGCTGTGCTTGCAACGCACTGCCATCCCCATTGGCAATTCTGCGGCGAATTTCATACTGACTCATACTGCTACGTCGAATAGCTATGCTCTGTAATACAAAAATTAGCACCCAGCCACAAAATATTCCGAGAGCACTAAAAAATACCGTATTCATTATGTACTACTATACCTTTTTGCTACTAGGATGCGCTATACTATATATATATTAATTTCGGAGGATATATGGATAGGAATCGCTGGCTGATATTTGCAGGATTGTGCGTTGCCGTTATTACTGGTCTCGTGATGGTATCTTCAAAAGAGAAGGTCGACGTGAGTAGTATTGACGGAACAAAGATCGATACAACGAGTGAGATTAAAGACCATGTTATTGGGGACGTAAATTCGAAGATTGTTGTCATCGAATACACCGACTATCAATGCCCGGGCTGTCATGCAGCATATCCTCAAGTCAAGGCTATCTCAGACGAATACAAAGGCTCTGTGGCGTTTATTTTCCGAAACTTTCCACTGACATCAATCCACCCCAACGCGCTTGCTGCTGCTTCGGCTGCAGAGGCTGCTGGACTCCAGGGTAAATATTGGGAAATGCATGATAGTCTATTCCTCAACCAAGACACCTGGAAAGCAGCGTCAGCAGATCAGCGTGACGCAAGATTCCAGGCACTCGCAACTCAACTTGGGATCAACATTGATCAATTCCGTACAGATGTGACGAGCAAAGAAATCGCCACCAAAATCGATACCGATCGCGCTCTAGGTATCAAAATGGGTGTCAGTTCTACCCCTACAATATTCGTTAATGGCAAACTTGCCTCTGAAGAAACCGTGAGCAATGTTATGAGTAGTAACGGTGACGCGCTACGCGATCAACTAGACCGACTCATCAAAGAGAATGGTGGTACGCCACCTACTCGCACAACTACGCAATAAACTGTTGCCATTCGGCACGAATGACGTCAACTGGTACACGCACAGCACGAGACGGACGTTTAATTACTTCAATAGATTTCATTTTTTGTATCCTTTTTATTTTTTCACACACCTATACGCAAAAAGCATAAAAACTATCTTACTCTTGTTATATAGTGGTGTCAAGCGTATAGCTAAAATATCTTACGCGATCGAGCAAATATAATCACCACTAGCGTAACAAAAAGTGTCATGCCAATAATAAATGTATACGCCCAAATCTCTTGCTGAAACGGTAATTTTACATTCATACCATACATACCAAAGAATGCATTTGGGATAGCAATCAACAGCGTCGCAACGGTCAATATCTTCATAGTACGGTTAAGATTATTACTCGCAATTGTGGTATAGACATTTCGAATGGTCGTAATACTCTTGATGCTACTCTGACACTCTTCGATCAATTGTTGAGTATTTAGCAATAGATCCTTCATCTGTGTGCGCCGTGATACCGTAACCTCGATATGTCGTCCAAGCAATAATCGACTCATGATTGCCGTTGCTGGCTGAAGTGCAGACATAAAACTATTAAGCTCATCCTCAACGACGACAAACTCTACAAAGTCTTTATTATCAATATCACGATTTGTAAATTTAGTACGGAAAATTTTTATGCGTTTCGTCATATTGTTGATATGAACTTCATATCGATCAATGACTTGATCAATAACAGACAACATAAGTTCAACAGGTTGCGTCGTTGCAAACTGGACTTTTTCGGTTGTAAAGTTTTGAAGCACTGTTAGCTTGCCATATGAGATGGTCAGCAACATGTTTTGCTTGACAACACAAAGCAACGGCGCTGTTATCGGCCCAGTCATGTCTTCTTCGAGCGTATAGCGTAGGTAAAGATAGGTTGCCCCGTCGTCATATTCAAGACGGGGTATTTCATCTACATCAAGTACGTCAGCCATCCGATTGATGTCTAGCTTAAATCGACTTGCCAGCTGTTTTAACTCTGGCTGAGTCGGCGATTCGATACTCACCCAAGCTCCAGGACGAAAATCATCAACAACCGTTAACTTCGCTGCAGAAGAATTTTTATAGTAATATGTAATCATTGCTCATCATTATACCGTAAACTGCTTATGAAAAAACATCATTATCATCTCAGGCATCGTACGCACCCACTTGGGCCATTACTTAGCTTCATCGATGGCTTAGAAGGTGGCTTTGCAATATTTGCAGGAATCGTTGCTGGACTTAGTTTTACGAATATCGACCGACGGACATTGATCGTGACCGCTCTAATCGGCATTACTGTCAATGCTGTCAACGCCGCGACAATCCGCTACAGTACCGAGCACTACTACGATGAATTGGACGGGCATGAGAAACGTAACTCATTTCGTGCCTATTTCGTCCCCTCAATAATCGAATTCCTTATCTATATGGTCGTGAGCTGTCTATCCCTTATCCCATTACTGTTTATCGATCACCTTGCATTTGCTGTCGCAACGATGATTACCACCTGTCTACTCGTACTGATGCTGTCAGGGATCATACGCGGATGGATATTGCGCACCCATAAACTACGTGATGGTCTAGAGATAATGTTTGGGGGTAGCATTATGATACTAATCGGCACAATTGCCGGCTGGTTACTCTCTCATGCGTTTGTCACCTGATAGTATCCGTGGCATAATGGTTATGATACTAATTCAAAAATAAACATGGACAATTCAATCTTTACCCAACTCAGTTTTATCATCGGCATTGCCGCTGTTGTTGCGTTAGTCATGCGCTGGCTCAAACAGCCGCTCATCATGAGCTATATCCTAACTGGAATTATCGTCGGTCCAAGCTTGCTCAATATCGTCCACGCCAAAGATGCCTTTGAGTCTTTCAGTGAGATTGGGATCACGCTACTCCTCTTTATCATTGGACTCGGAATGAATGCTGGCGTTATAAAGAGTCTGGGTCGTGTATCATTACTGACAGCCGGAACACTGCTTGTCCTCGTCGGATTTTCAGGTCACATTGCAGCACTCGCACTTGGATTTGATAATACAACCGCAATACTACTGGGAATTGCACTATTTTTCAGTAGTACGATTATTATTCTAAAAGCACTCTCCGATACGAGGGAAACTTCACGACTATACGGCCAGATCGCAATCGGTGTTATCTTGCTTGATGATGTCGTCGCCACCATCGCATTAGTCGTTGTGGCAGCTATGGCTTCTGGTGGGCCACTCTCTATTGAGTCGTTTGCACTTCTCGGAATCAAGGCAATTGCCCTCGGCGTTGGCCTCTATATCGCTGGGACAAAAATCATGCCTCGTCTCGGTAAATTTTTTGCTTCCAGCCAAGAGTTGCTGTTTTTGTTTAGTATTGCTTGGGGGCTTGTCATTGCCACGCTCTTTCACGAAACAGGATTCTCGTATGAAGTCGGTGCATTGTTTGCGGGCGTATCACTCGCTGGTCTCCCATACGCTACTGAGATGGCAGCAAAGCTAAAACCGCTTCGCGACTTCTTTATTGTTTTGTTTTTTGTCACCCTGGGAGAAACATTTACTTTTGGCGCAATCCAGGAGAATATCTTCCCTGCGCTTGTGCTGTCGGGTATCGTCATGATAGGCAAACCGCTCTTTGTGATGGCGAGCCTGGGATGGATGGGTTACACAAAGCTAACCAGCTTTAAAGCAGCTATTCATCTCAGCCAGATAAGTGAATTTTCAATTATTTTAGTCATCTTTGCTGCATCGTCAGGATTGATCCAACAACGTGCCATTGCAGTTATCACTCTTGTAGCACTCATCACTATCGGTATATCAACGTATTTGATGAAGTATGATGATGAACTGTTCAAATTTTTCGAGAAGCACCTCTCGATTTTTGAGCGAAATGCTATTAAAGAACGCAAACAAAAACACGCGCTTTACCCTATCATTTTATTTGGATACCACAAGGGCGGACATGAATTTATGCGTGTTTTTCGGGATATGCACCAACGTTATCTTATCGTTGATTATGACCCTGATGTTATTGAGCATCTTGACGAGCAAGGTATACGGCACGCGTATGGTGATGCAACCGATGAAGAGTTCTTAGAAGAGATAAATGCAGGAAAAGCACAATTGGTTGTTAGTATGATGACCGATTTTTCATCAAATCGAATACTACTAAAATATATCAATCGATTTACTCCGCGCACTACGTTTATCTGTCATGCCAATAATTACGATGAGGCAGCTGAGCTCTACCGACATGGCGCAAGTTATGTCATGCTCCCGCATTTTATCGGTTCAGAACGCATCAGCAGTTATATCAAACAGCACGGATTTAACCCTACTGCTTTTGATAATTACCGAGAAAAACATATCATCACTATCGGTAAAAAAGCCTTGAGTTCCTAGAGCTTCGCGATCACTTCGTTTGTCACTCTATCGACTACCAAATGGTCAGCACCGCCAATTGTTAACTCAGTACGCATGGCAGCATGTCTCCCAAATTGTTGACGTATCATATCAATTTTATTAGGTGTAGGGAGTTCTGCCCGCCTCGATATATTACCGGCGATATGTGGTGGCATGGCTCGTTGTGCTAATTTCTTTTTGGCCGCATTGTGAATATGTGCTAGATCTTCTCCGCGATTATCTGCCCCCTCGCAATGCTCGCAGATACTACATTCACCCACTATCCGTAATGGATTAAATATATCAAGACAAATACGACATGACCCTTTGTGCCATTTACGATTCATATGCATACCAATTGCGTCAAGACGCTCGGATAAAGTCGCGTTTTGTGGCACTTCGATCGTTATACCACAAAAACTAACCGACTCGCCGTTGCTACGTCCGTCGGTTCCAGCCGATATCATCTCTCCGGCAGCGGAGTCGCTACTGATGAGTTTATTATTAAATCGATTACGCATGGCGAGTAAGAAATCATATCGTTGATCATTTGCTTGTTCCGATTTGGGACCAACATGAATCATCCGTTCAATATGAGCATCGAGTAAATCTGTTTGGCGGCGTACAAACGTAATAGCTTCTTCTTGTATCTCATGTTTCGAACGCCCTGCCAACCATTGCCCTCCATACTTTTCTGATAACGTTGTGTCGTATATTTTCATGACGTGCTCTACTATCTGCTTAGGATTATCAATCTCGATTGCCATATCAATAGGCTGCGCGAGCGACCAGCTAGTAGAATCAAAAGAGTAATTAAATACCTCATAAATGCGCGCGAGTCCGTCCCGATCATTCCGATCAAATGAGTGACCATAGATGTGAAGATTGCGTGATTTGTCGATAAAGAACAACTGCGCAAATCCTAACCCTCTTTCTAACTGATATCCAAATACATTTTTTCCATAATTACGTAACTCGTCTTCTGGGCAATCGGAGAGTACCAACCTCATCTCGTTGGGCTGCATGGTGAGAGCATGTTCAATGTGTTGAGTTTCTAATTCCGCACGAGCCGCCTGCCAATAAAACTCTGGTGCGATACGGGCAATTTCCGCATAATGCTCCCTGGCTAGGAGCGTTGTTTTCATAAGCGATGTTTTTTTGCCATCGGGATCCACATCAAAAAAATCGTCATCTGCGCGCTGAAACTCGAGATGAAATATGCTATGGGATTCTAAAAACTCAGCCGCTGCCGCAATTTCATCTTTTTCAAGCTGATAACGCGTATACGCTCGATAGCGTTCGTATTCACGTTCTGCTCGTTCTTGCACGCTGGTTCGCATTAAAAAATACCCCCTTTCCGCTAAACATGAAAGGGGTATCGAGATGACTCATATTCTTTCCTGCTCGGGAATCTCTGACAAAACTCGTATGTATCGGACTTAGCCTAATGCCTGAGCATTAGTATCACCGTTGCGGCACAGTGTACGAATCGCACGTACTTCCATGACGAGTAGTGTTCTATTTGTTAATGTTTTCACTATACAACGCTACAGGTAGTGTTGTATAGAGTAAAAAATACACTACTTACGCAATACCTGGGGTATCGTCATGACCGCCGCGAAGAGGTTTCTCAATGATACCAAAAGCTGTAATAGTAGCTAATAGCATAAGGGTGGATGATATGTAGAAGACATTACGCAGACTGTCGCTAAAGGCAGTAACGACCTTGTCACTAAACTCGGCTTGCTGTGTTTTGACGTTATTTATTGCTTTATTTCGCATTGTCTCAGGTAACGTTTTCGTCGCTTTTTCGATACCTTTATTGATAGTCTCTTTAAAATCAGGTGTGTTGAGATTGAGTGCTGTATCAGCATCGATTTTTTGTAATAGCTGCGACGATGACGGTTGAGCGCTCAAAGTTTTGATATAGGAGTTTTGAGAAAGATCGCCGAGTTGCGATGTAATACCGCTTACCAAGATTGTTCCTAGTATGGCTGTACCGATCGTTGAACCAAGCCCACGAAATAATTGAGCGCTTGACGTGGCGGCACCAAGATCTTTTTGGGCAAACTCATTTTGCACCGCCAAATTGATAATCGGCATACCAGCGCCCATACCAGCACCAGCAAAGAACATCATAATTGCCTCAACCCAATAGGGGCTATCAGGCGAAAGAAACGACAGTGAGAAAATAGCAATTGTCGCTACCGTAAACCCACCTATCAGCGGCACTTTATACTTTCCGGTACGAGACACAAATTGCCCCATTGAAGTAGCGGTACCAGCAAGACCGACAATCATAGGCAACAGCATTAACCCTGATTGAGTGGCATCGGCACCAAATACTTGTTGATTAAACTGCGTCAGATACAAAATCGCACCGAGAAAAGCTGCACCAAATAATAGTGATACGATCATCATCGTCGAAAAAGTCCTATTTCGGAAAAACTTTAGAGGGATAATTGGCTCTTCTGCTCGTTGTTCAGCCCATATAAATAATGCGGCTGACACTAACGCAACGATATAGAATATTGTTTTGAGTACAGTGACGCTGATACCGTTCTCGATGATTCCGGCAAAAACTTTTTCAGTGTTATCAACAGCAAATATCAATGAGCTAAGCGCTACCGCCAAAAAAGCTGCGCCCATATAGTCAATTTTTGGTTTATGATCGTGCTTGATATGTGGCATATGTCGCATGACGATAATAAAACTGATAATACCGATAGGCACATTAATCCAAAATGTCCATCGCCAATTCGTCGTGAGCCCAAGCACTGCATGCGGGTCAGTCAGATAGCCACCGAGCAACGGTCCGACGACAGAGCTAAGACCAAATACCGCACCTATCAATCCCTGCCATTTACCCCGCTCCCTCGGGCTAAACAAATCACCAATAACTGTAAACGCATTTGCCATTATGATTCCGCCGCCGATACCTTGAAACGCCCGTGCAAAAATTAATTGTTCTATGGTGGCAGAAGATCCACTAAATAATGATCCGAGAATAAATACCGCGACACCACTCAATAGAATTTTTCGTCGACCAAAAATATCTGACATTTTACCGGCTAGTGGCACTGTCACAGTAGTTGTCAGCATGTATGCTGTCACTACCCATGTCAGGCTGCTGAAACTATTGAATTCTTCGACGATGCGACCAAGTGCAGTAGCAATGATTGTCTGATCCAAAGCAACTAAAAACAATGAACTCATGACCGCAGCCATGACAATAACTTTCTCACGATGCGTAATGTGATGAAGTGACATACTAGCCTTTCTTTATTGTCCCCTTAAGAGCTTCGACGTGTTTGCCCATACGATCTATGATAGTTTGCATAGATCGCTCGCTGACAAAACCTATGGCATTTTTATCAGGTACATACAAAGCAACGAGTTTGTCTCCGGGCACAATTGCCATTCGCTCACGAATATCTGCCGGAATTACGACTTGTCCTTTTGGGCCCAATGTTACTGTCCCTGCTAGCTCAATGTGTTTATTATGTGTTGACATCGTTATCTATGTTATACAAGTATAACTTATTATGCAAGAGTTTTAATTTCAAGAATTGCTTCAACATGAAAGTTTGTAACGAGTTGGTCGGCTACCCTACCATTAGTTTTGTTGCGGCGGTGTTGTTAGCTCGGTGACTGTTACGTAGCAACCAGTGGTATCAACTGTTTTACCGTCATCAAGTGGCGTATTTGGACATTGATCGACACTGTTGAGTACGCCATCATTATCGTCATCAGCCGGAGGAGCAACCGGTTTTGGACAACCATTTGATGTTACTTCAATGCCAGAAGAAGTGTTAGGACAAAGATCTTTGCTGTTTTTCACCCCGTCATTATCGTCATCGCTATTTGACTGATTCTCCGATGTATTAGTTTCATTTTCCTCTGGCTCTTTGGTTTCTTCACGTACGGTTTCACCACAACTCTTTGTCGGGACAGTACCACTCAAAAATACTTCCGTATACGTATTAGACGCATTACCTGTCGCTCGGTAGCCATTGCTGCGACATAATGAGGCTTCGACAATACCCGCCGGGCGTTGAAATTCTTCGTCCCGCGTTCCTTCTAAAAATGAGGTGATTGATTTACGCCAAATCGGACCGGCCATGCCAGAACCGCCTGACGTCATCGCTTCGTTTTCATTGTTGCCAACCCATACCCCTACGGCGATGGTCGGGGTATAGCCAATTGTCCAAGCATCGTGATTGTTGTCAGTGCTGCCCGTTTTAACAGCAACAGTGCGATTCGCGATAGTAAGACTGCCTCCAAAAGTTGGTGCTCGAGCAGCATTGTCAGAAAGGATATTTGAGATGAGATATGAGGCTTGTTCTGATTGCACGCGTTTTGGCCGTTCATTGTGTCGATACATCATTTCACCATACTTATTCTCTACTTCTTGGATAGTCGTTGGTGTAAATTGCTGGCCACCATTTGCAAATGCGGCATAGGCGTTTGTCATGGCAAGCGGTGAGGCCTCTGCGGCACCGAGTGCCAAACTTAAACCATAATCCTTGTCATGAGTTATCGTATTAATCCCCATGCGCTGCGCGGTATCAACTGCATTTGCAATACCAACCTTTTCCATGACTTTCACCGCAGGAATATTTAGTGACTGTGCCAACGCATTGCGTACACTTATATCACCACGAAACTTGTAGTCAAAGTTATGAGGAGTGTATCCGCCAAAATCAGTTGCTTCATCACGAATCATTGTGCCAGCTGTCACCAATCGACGATTGAGTGCTTCTGTAAAATAAATCGGCTTAAAACTTGAACCTGGTTGTCGTGAGCTCGTGGCAACATTGAATTTTCCCCACGTCTTATTTCCATAATCCGCGCTACCGACAAGTGCACGTATCTCACCATTTTTCGGGTCGATTGCAACGAGTGCGGCATTGCGACCTCCACTCCTTGTATTGATCGCCGTTTGTGCCACAACATTCTGCTCGGCAGTTGCCTGCCACGACAAATCAAGCGTTGTCTTCACACGATAACCCGAACGTTTTATTGTTTCGTCACCATATTTTTTTTCAAGCTCAGCTATCGCCATCTCGACAAAGTGTGGTGCTTTGGTAGGCTCTTGCGATTGTGCGGGTGCGTACGCGAGGGATATCTGTAAGGCAGCCGCTTTGTCTGCGTCAGTAATTTTCTTGTCTTCAACCATACGCCGCAAGACTCGTTCTTGTTGTTTCTTTGCTTTCTCGCCGTCGCCCGTTATCGGAGAGTAGGCACTTGGTGCTGGCAAGAGGCCAACCAACATCGAGGCTTCAGCAAGCGTGAGATCTTTTGCCTCTTTATTAAAATATGTATGAGCTGCTTCATCGATACCAAAAGCGCCTTCGCCAAAATAAACCGAATTAAGATACATATCAAGAATCTGGTCTTTGTTATATTGGCGATCTACAGCAACAGCCATCACGACTTCTTGGTATTTACGAAAGATATTTTTATTGCTTGTTAGTAACGTATTTTTTACGAGTTGTTGAGTGATCGTTGAGCCTCCATAGGCAGTAGCATCACGTCGAGCAAAGTTTGCATAAAGCGCTGCTACCAAACCGCGCAACGAGATGCCAGAGTGCTTATAAAAATCCTTGTCTTCACTCGATATGACAGCTTGTTTAACATAAGGCGACATCTGCTCAAGCGTCAGCCGCTTGAGCGGTTTGCTTGTTCCGGAAGAATAAAATACTTCTCCATGTATATCCATCAGCTCAACACCGGTGTTGTTGCGGTTCATCAATCGTTCGGGATCAGATATATCACGCCATAACAACGCATAGGTAACTAGTGGCACTACGATTAAAAAAGCTAGCGCAGGTAACCCCAGGACGAGGAGTTTTTTGCGGAAACTTAGACGTGAAAACCAAATCCACATCCTGCGGGTACGGCTATTTGAGCGATAGATATGTTTTGGCTTTGTGTATCGTCCACGACGCATCATATGACTATTCTATCAAGTTTTACCAATAATCGCTGATAGGATACTATGGATAAGCACGACATTTATAATAAAACGATATGATACGAAATTTTTTGCAAACTCTGTTAGGTAAAGCACCCAATCATGTGATCATCTATTCGCATGGTTTTGGCGTTCAAAAAGACGATCGCGGACTTTTTACAGATATCGCCAAAACGATACCTGATTACCATCATCATATGTTTGATTACAACTCAATCAACAAGCAAACGAAAGAAGTTGTCGCATCACCATTGACTAGCCAAGCGCAATTATTAAACCAGCACATAAAAGATATTCGAGCTCAGTTTCCTAACGCTACTGTTGATATTATCGGCCACTCCCAAGGTTGCGCAGCCGTTGCGCTCGCCATGCCGTCCGGGATTAGGCAAACGATATTTCTCGCACCTCCGACACAACTACCTGGTCGGGACCGTAAGCTACAACTGCTCGCACAGCCAAACACAACGGAGGGGAGTGACGGTTCAGTCCGCTATCCTCGACGAGATGGTACGACAACTATCATTGGCAATGATTATTGGAACAGCTGTGAAGGAGTCAAACCGCCGCAGCTCTATAACCAGCTATCTGATCTGACCGATCTCACCATCATACGCGCGCTGGATGACGAAGTATTAGGTGATATCACATTTGGTCAACTATCACCGAATATTCGTTATCTCGAGGTACACGCCGACCATAACTTTACTGAGAAAAACCATGAAGTGATCGCTCAGACAATCATTGAGCTCCTAGCATCATCACCAGCAACAAGCGCATAATACAATTACTATCTCTGAAAATTTGCTATACTGACAATATGACTATGAAGCGCACAATCCGCGCAGAGCAAACGCTTTTTTATCAAGGTGAGGCAACGACAAAAGTATATCGTGTCGAAGCCGGTTTAGTACGGGCATATATCATTAATAATGACGGCGAAGAATCAACCATCGCTTTTTTCGGTCCCGAAGATATTTTCCCGCTTGCATCAGCTTTTGGTGTTTCCTCTGCAGCATTATTTTATTATGAGACAGTTATCCCAAGTACTATTGAAGTATTTATCCACGATGAATTTGAGCACTGGGTTAACCAAAACGCTCTATCAGAAATAAAACGATTTGCAAAACGATACGTTGGCGCACTCCTACACGTCAGCGCATTAACACAGCCAACAGCAAGCATGAAATTGTCTCATACTCTCCGCTACTTAGCTATCCGCTTCGGCGAAACCACAGCCATTGGAAACCGTATAAAAGTCACTATCAAACTCACGCAACAAGACCTCGCAAAATTATGCAATCTCAGCCGTGAAACTGTCAGTATTGAGCTCGGATCGCTCAAATCAAACGATATCATCATCGTCAAAGAAAAGTACTACTATATCCACCTTACAAAACTAAACGCATTTATAAACGAGGATAGTTCAGCGTCAATTACGCTACGCTAATCCAAGGTTTCTTTGACAAGATCAGCCAATTTGCTTGGTGATGCCCATGCTTTTAACATGTACCGTGTCGCGCCTAGTTTGAGGGCTTCATCAATATCGTCTTTTGCGTCAAGATTGCTAAAAACAATGACGGGTGTTTTGCTTGTATTATCAAACTTTTTCAAAAACCCTTTGCCATCAAGGACCGGCATCAGCAAATCAAGCAATATAAGATCGTACTCGTCGGTGCGAACACGCTCGAGCGCATCTTTGCCATCAAATACCGTATCGACATCATAGCCTTCTTTTTTTAGGACGATCGAAAATGCATCGCTAAGCGCATGATCATCCTCAACTACTAAGATTTTTTTATTCATTATGTACTCCTTTTATGATCTATTGTAATTTTCTTGGGCAAACTAATCGTAAACGTGCTGCCACGTCCAGGCCGAGAGGTCACGGTGACATCACCTCGATGAGCTTTAGCGATATGCTTTGCCAAGAACAACCCCAGTCCGGTACCGCCCTCTTGGCGACTACGCGAATTATCTATACGACTAAATTTGACGAATAGTTTATCGATATCACTGCGTTTTACACCGACACCTTTATCCTTAACGCTTACTTTTGTATATCGTGACGTTTGAGTAATTGTCACGGCGATGTCTTTCTCGCTATCAGAATATTTTATCGCATTGCTGATGAGGTTTTCAATCGCCATAGAGATGTACCGTTCGTCCGCTACTACCGTACAGCGACCCGGTGATGTTAGTCGAATTGCGATATCTTTTTGTTGAGCCTGTGGGCGCAACTCTTCGATAATCATTTTGGTCATTTCGACGATATCAAATGATAACGGATCAATAGCAAGTTGATCAGCATCAGCTTTTGCGACGTGAAGGATTTGATTGATTATTTCAATTTGACGCTCGTTTGCGTTATAGGCCTTACGAGCAATTACTTGTTGTTGCTCAGTGAGTTCGCCCGCGTAGCCTTCGGTCAATATACCCAAATATTGTTTGACGCCGCTTGCTGGTGTACGTAATTGATGCGAAGCTATCGCCAACAAATCATTCTTTGTTTGAGCCAGGGTTTCTTCGTGAGTGGTAATCAACCGCTCAAACGATCGCTTGAGCAGCTTATGGACACCAATGCCTATGAGCGCACTGAGAATTGTTCCCAAAATCATCAATATCCCCGGCCCTGTGAGACGTTGCAAAGCCGGCTGATAGGCGACTGTATCAATCTGCCAGGTACGGCCAAAGCGATTAAATGCTAGTTGCTCTTGGTACATTAGGCCATTGACGATTGGTGGCTTCGCCTGTGTAGCCAAAGGCGTGGTGCTTTCAGTATCTTTGAGAATATACGAAATTGTATCGATATCAACTGTTGATGGATCAATCGTACGAATAATATCTTCTGGGCGAAAAACGATATAGACATACCCTTTTAGGCTAGCTCGTCGCTCTTGCACTGTCTGATGAATGCCCGCATTATAGATAGGATAAAACATCAATACGCCGCGTTTACTAGGATTATTTTTGTCCTGTATCAAATGGATTGGACTCGACATCTGTACGGCATCGAGATCACGTGCTCGATCCATTGCATCACGCCTTGTTTTTTCTGAATACATGTCGTACCCTATCGCTGCATCATTGAGATCATTAGAAGGCTCTAGGTAGACAATCGAAGTATAGATATCCCGAGGAGTATCTGGAAAAACACGGTATGACGGCATACCGCTATCACGAACCGATGCTTCGTGAGCAGATACTGCCTCTTTCGGCAGCACCTCTACATAACCCATTCCTAATATGCTTGGAAATCGTTCGTTAATTTTGCTGCTCGATAATAACTGTCGCCACTCATCTCGAGTTATATCAGAACGGACATTTATAATCCCGACGTTATCAAGCAAAAGCTGTTCATATTCACGCAATCGATTGGACATATGTCCCATGATCGATGCTGTCTGTTGTTTGGTATACTCCTCGAAATCACGTCGTGATTGTTGCGCCAAGGTGTCAGCAAAGACATAACTCATCACGACACCTACCACAGTTAACAATAATGCCAAGATAGGCGGCAATTTCCGAAAATCATTTTCTGGCATACTTTTTCGCACTGATGCGATAATTCTTTTCATTACATATATCATCATAACAGAGGCAAATTAAATGAAATGTGAATCAGTTCACAGAAAAACTGTTGAAAAATTCATAGCAGGGAATTGCTCTACTTCGTATGCTATGAGGGTCAAAAATAGTAAACGTAACATCGCTACGAAAATAGGAGAAGCTAAAAATGGAGATAATCGTATGGATCGTTTTCGGAGTCGTAGCGGGATGGATTGCCTCTCTCATCACCGATAACAATGACCAGCGAACTGTTTTTACCGAAGGGTTGATCGGTGCTATTGGCGCTTTGATCGGTGGATTTGGTATGAACGCTCTCGGTCAAACAAGTGCAAACGGTATAAACACTATCAGTCTGATGGTCGCAGCCCTCAGTGCAATCCTGGTGCTCATAACCTATAGACGAATTGAACAAGTATAAATCAAGGGGGATATCATAATGGTGTGGAATATTATCAAATCGACAACAAAATATAGCTTCTACGGTTTCAGCTTGTTGGCAAGTAGCCTATTCATCACAATGCTCACTGGCGGTGTTCACTATCATCCACTTTGGGGAAGTCTCAGTACTATCATCCATTACGCAAGCGGGATCGTTATGGCAAGCTTAGGCATTGCTTTACTCATACAAATGACTCCTGCTGGTACGTACTACCGAGCATCATCCGCACGATAGACATTGCACCTGAAAAAACGTCTTATAGCGAGGACGTTTTTTCATATGACAATCATTAGGTTATTGTTGGTTCATTACTACAAGTAACGTAACTAGTATAATGATGACAACGACAACGACAACTAGCTCAAGAATTGTAAATCCGCCCTGGCCAGTATCTCGTTTCATACACCCCCTTTATTTCTCTATCATATCATAGCGCTTGAGGACTATTTTTTGCTATACTGTACTCAAGCAAACAAGGGGGTAAGCCGAGACGTACATGGTGGGTTTGTACTGTAGTATCAACAAGCATAACACTATGCGGTATTGTATGGTGATGTTTGTTTTTGGCATAGTAGTATCGTTATTCGCCGCCTCAACAACAAGCGCTGTGATATCGGTCTCCCAAAGTTATACCTCTGAAAACGACTTGCCACTAGGTACGTTAGTCAGTCTCAAAAAAAATACAGCCGATGAAATAATCCCTAGCCTTAGTAGCAACTCGGAGAGTCTGCTCGGAGTAGTTATCAGTGCCGATAGCTCACTGTTGTCACTATCTAATACCAAAGGCAAGCAGGTCCAGGTCGCCACTAGCGGAACAGTACCGGTGGTTGTCTCGGACGAAAATGGAGCTATCAAACAAAACGACCATATCACCGCTTCACCTATCTCAGGGGTAGGCATGAAAGCAACAACCAATGTCCGTATCATTGGCATCGCACAAGGAGACATGGTAAACAACAAATCAGGCAAGCAAGAGTATACTGCCAAAGATGGCTCCAAACACACTGTCCAGCTGGGACAAGTACCCGTACTCGTGAACGTATCATATTTTTTCAAGGAACCAGACAAGACCATTGTGCCCGCTGCCGTACAAAACATCGCCAATTCCCTGGCCGGTCGTCAAGTCAGTACAGTGCCAATCCTTGTCAGTGCAGCAATCTTTATCGTTATGATTATTGTGGTACTCGCGATCATATATTCGATGATAAATAGTAGTATCATATCTGTTGGCCGTAACCCCATGAGCCAATCAGCTATCTATCGTGACCTTGTTCAGCTCTCTGCCCTTGTGCTCGTTATTTTGACCGGTGGAATGGTATCAATTTATCTAATACTGACGAAGATGTAACACAATGGAAACGCTATTTTTACAACTATTCCTCCTCGTCAACGTTTTTGCTATTGGGGTGCTCGTGACTCTCGCGATACAGCAAGCTCGCGCCCACTATACTTCTCATACGCACCAGGCAACGGCTGAACCGGTCGTACTCCCAAATGACGTCATAGCATCAATCACTAGCAATGCCGAACAACAGTTCCGCGCAATTATAGACGCATCGGCTGCACGGTTACAAAATGATCTAGATAGTACCAACCATCGCCTCAACGATACCCTGGAAAAACTCGTAACATACGCTGTTAACGCTGAGATGGAACGCTATCGCGAGAGCCTCGATATCCTCCATCGACAAAACGAATCCATATTGCGCGACTCAGTTACCGATACAACCAAACAACACATCGATTTGAAAACAAAACTCATCAAGCGCCAGGCAGAACTAGATCAATCATTGATTGAACACCAAACTAAACTTGAGCGGCAATTAGCAGACCATCAGTCGGAGACCGAAGCCCGTCTCAATGATCGCCAAGCAGAACTCAACAAGGAGTTGGCGGAGCGCAAGAGTGCGTACGATGCAAAACAAGCCGAAATTGAATCTCAACTAGCCGATCACCAAGCCGTCGTCGAAGAAAAACTTCGCACCCATCAGGAAAAACTCATGACGGCTCTCACGCAACGCGAATCTCAATTAGCTGAAATCCAAGCAGCACTCGAAAACGATCTGGTTAATCGTCAATCGCAACACGCCAAAGCCCAGCAACAACTAGAAGCACAATTGGCCGAATCAATCGAGCAAAAAAAGCAATTTTTGGCCAAGCAGATAGATACTAAGCTCGCCGATGCTATCACCTCTCTCTTGGTTGAAAGCCTCGGCAAAAACATCGACCTCGGAGCTCAGGCTCCATACCTCACCGCACTTTTAGAAGAGCACAAGGATGAACTGAAACAAGGAGTAAAAGATGCCTGATATGACGACACTATCCCTCCCGCCGAGTATTGCTTCGCCACAAGATGTTACATCAGTCACGCTTGAGATCAAACAGTATGCATCATGGTACAACAATGAGGCCATCAAGCAACGCGTCGGCGTCACCAAACCGACAACCCAACCCGAGTTATCGCCCGCAGCGATTGATATGCTCCGAATCTATGCCGCTCATGATACTATCGACAAAACCAGTCTTGAGGCACTTATCGCTTTACTCGAACAATTTTCCAGCTCGGCGCCCGTCATGACAATTACTCTTGCTGCGCCAGCACCACCCTCTCTCAAACTTCATCTGACTGAATGGTGCCGTCATAATATTGCAGCCAATATCCTCGTCAGTTTTCGGTTTAATTCAACTCTGCTTGGTGGTATGATCGTCCGTCACGGCAGCCATATATTTGACTGGTCATTCCGCACACAGCTCATGAAACATGCCGCTAAAATTCCGGAGATACTGAGCCGTGTTTGAAAATGCAGAGTTCCAAAAGCTGGTAGAAGCCGGTAATTTGACTGGTGAAGTTGTGGCTATCAATCGATTTATCGTGGAAGTCAAAGGTCTCGAAGGTACTCCTATCGGTGCCCAAGTCCTCTTTGAAGATGGCCAGCGAGGCATGGTTCGTGAAGCATACGGTGATCGCGTCATCCTCTACAACATTGATTCCGAGAATTTACCCCTCGGTAGCTTGGTGGTACTACAATTTGACCAATTGCAAGTACCAGTGGGCCGCCCACTCGTTGGTCGTGTCATCAACCCGATGGGCGAACCGCTCGACGGCAAAGGCCCCATCAGTGCATCTGAGACATCAGGTATTTTCACTCCTGCACCGGGTATTATGGACCGCAAAGTTCTTGACGAGCAACTCGCTAGTGGCGTCACGGCAGTCGATAGTTTCTTCCCGATTGTCCTCGGTCAACGTATAGCAATCCTCGGTGATAGCAAATCTGGTAAAAGTACTTTTCTCTCGCAACTCAGTGCCAATCAAGAAGGCACCAACCGCATAGTCGTCTACGTACTTATCGGCAAACGAAAAGTTGATATCGAAAAACTCCTTTCGGGGCTGAAAAATTCTGGTGCGATGGAACACACTATTGTCGTCCTCGCCAATATCTTTGATTCCCTGACTCAGAGTTATATCGCTCCGTATGCTGCAGCGGCTATGGCCGAAAGTCTATGGTATGGGGAAAAGGGCGAAGACGTTATCATAATCTACGATGATCTGAGCTCCCATGCTGAAGCGTACCGTCAGCTGTCGCTTTTGCAGGAAGTCGATCCGGGACGTGATTCTTATCCTGGAGATATATTCTACACTCACAGCTCACTGCTTGAACGAGCCGGTAAATTATTGACCAATGGCAAAACGCTGACTAGTCTGCCGGTTATTTTGACGCCAAATGACGATATCACTGCCTATCTTTCAACCAACGTCATGTCGATTACTGATGGCCAGATCATCTTTGATCTCGGGTATTTCCGTAAAGGGGTGCGTCCGGCTGTCAATGCCGGTCTGTCGGTGTCTCGCGTCGGTGGTCAAGCACAAACCAAACGACAAAAGCAACTATCAACTGCTCTCTTCAAAGCATTGGCTCATTACCACCAGGCAGAAGAGTTCTCACACTTTTCTTCGCAACTCAGCAAGGAAACACGCTTGGATCTGATGCGGGGCAAACACCTGTACGCCGCCCTCCAGCAACCACCCGAACAACTCTATTCATTGCCCGAGCAACAGCTTATGCTTGAGACTATTATGAAGAGTGACGACGATAGAGCAATCGACGTCATACAGCTCAAAGAAGCCGTCAAGCAACGAGCCACTGAGGCCAAAACTGATGAGGATTATGACCGAATCGAATCAGAGCTACTCACCAAATTCCGTGCTGAACCTCTCGAACAACCAAAAGAAGTCCCTGCTGATACTCCACCTCCGGACGAAAAACAGGCTAAGCCAACAGATACGACCTCACCAAGCCAAGCGAAAAAGGAAGCCTCATAATGCGTCGCGCAAATATCATTGAAAAAGACATGGCGGGTATCGGTACCCTCAAAGATCTAACCAACGTTTTTGAATCACTCGCGAGTACGCAGGTAGCCAAAGTAAAAAACAAAGCTCAGTTATCGCAAGAATTCTTTGAACTTTTGTGGTCACGATATATCGCCATCCGTGTTGATCCAAAAAAACGTATTACTGCTCGCGGTGACTTAGGCGACAGCAACGGACGAACAGTGCTTGTTTTGATCTCCGCAGAAGCAGGTTTATCAGGCGACCTTGATATGCGTATGATCGAGTCAATGCAATCAAACTATGACCCAAATACCACTGATATCATCGTACTCGGATCGCACGGTGCTAGCCAATTGAGCCAGCGCGGCATACCGTATATACGTTTTTTCCAAGTACCTCAGACTGATGAATATATCAATGTCACCCCTATCATTGAGGCTGTAAAACCTTATGAGAAAATCGTTGTCTATTACGAAGAGTACTTATCGCTCGGTCAACAAGAAGTGAGATCGATAGACCTTGTCACTCGTATGGAGACTATGAGCGAAGAAGCCGGCAACGACGCCTCAGCTATTACTGATCAGGAGACAATTTTTGAGCCATCGCTCGATGAAATTGCAGATCAGATGGAGGAGACAATGATGAGTCTTGCGCTCAGCCAAACTATTTTACAGTCCGGACTCGCACAAGCGGCGAGCCGTTTCAACGCCATGACTGTTGCCGAAGATCGCGCCGGTGAGCTCCTCGGTGAATACAAGCTCGAGTATCACCGCAGCCGGCGAGCAGAATCTGATCGTCGACTACGCGAAGTCTTGGTTGGTATCAAAAAGAAACGTCGAGGTAAAAAATAATGAAGCCAACAGCTCCCCAGCCCCAAGAAAACACGGCGAGCCCACCTGCTCCCGCTCAAATTCCTGGCGTCACTGATGAATTTGTAGGCATCATCACGACGCTTCGTGGTCTAACAGTCGAGGTACAGATTCTTGGCAAACGTCCCGACGCCAAAGAGCTCCTCGCCGTCGAAGGCCAACCAGAAGTATTTATCGAAGTTAATTTCTTCCGCGGAGACCGTGCAATCTGCCTCAACCTTAACAATGATCACACCGTGCGTTGCGGACAAAAAATGTTTCGTACTCACAACAAAGTCACGGTACCGGTTGGACCCGCCACCATGGGACGTGTCTTTAATGCGCTCGGTGAACCGCTCGATAAAGCCCCTGGCATCGCTGATAACCGCCGCCCGATCTCCGTACCAAGCAACACAACCAGCTATCGAGACTCAACCAAACTAGAGCTACTTGAAACCGGCCTCAAAGTCATTGATTTCCTCACTCCATTTGTCAAGGGTCGCAAGATCGGCGTTATCGGCGGCGCAGGTGTTGGTAAAACCGTGTTAACAATGGAAATGATCCATAACGTTACGCAGACAAAAAAAGAGGATGGTAGTGCAAGTGAGCCGAGCAAATCGCTCTCAATCTACTGCGGTGTTGGTGAGCGCATTCGTGAAGGTAATGAACTCTACGAGACGCTCAAGGATACCGATGTCCTGAAAAACACTGTTATGTTTTTCGGACAAATGGACGCCACACCGGCAATTCGTAGTATGGTTGGCCCGGCCGCTGCAACTGCCGCCGAGTATTTCCGTGATGAAGAGGGCAAAGATATTCTCTTTTTCGTTGACAATATCTACCGTCACGTCCAGGCGATGACTGAACTTAGCACCAACCTCGGGCTTATCCCAAGTGAAGGTGGCTATAGCCCAATGGTATTTTCTGACTTGCGACGACTGCAAGACCGTCTCGCAAGTACCGAACACGGTACTATCACGAGTGTTCAGGCGATTTATGTGCCAGCTGACGACCTCAGCGACCCAGCCGTACAGGCCATCTCTCAGCAGTTGGATTCAGTCCTCGTGCTTGACCGCTCTATCGCTGAGCAAGGTATTCGTCCTGCCGTCAACCTGCTCAAAACAACTAGCTCATTGCTCACTCCAGATATTGTTGGTGAGCGGCATTATCGACTTGCCGAACGTGTCCAGGCAATTATGCAAAAATACGACTCGCTCAAAAATATCATTGCTATCGTTGGTGAAAATGAGTTGTCTCCTGCAGACCGTACTGATTACCAAAATGCGAAAAAACTTATTACCTTTTTTAGCCAAGATTTTGCGGTTGCTGAAAAATTTTCCGGTAAACCGGGCGAGTATTATACTCTGGAGCAAACACTCGATGGCATCGAAGAGATTATCAGTCCCAAGACCGAAGAAACCGCAGAAACATCATCTCCAGCACAGCCAAGTGAAAAATCTGCCGTCGAAACAGATGACAATAAATCAAACGAGAAAAAATAATGGAAAAAATCCCTACAAATTTGACGGTGATTGCCCGTGCTCCTTTCACAGTCTATTACGAAGGGCCCGCCTCGGCTGTCAGTGCTAAAAACCGTGTCGGGCCATTTGACATATTGCCCGGTCATGCAGATTTTTTTTCGATGCTTATCCCGTGCGATGTCATCATCGAAACTGACAAAGAGCCTATTTCATTTGCCATCCAAAATGGCATCATTACCGTCCGCGACAATGATGTCATGCTCTTTGTCGATATCTAGCTTTGCGCACCTAGCGACTAAGGGAAAACTCAGCCGGGGCATCGGCATTTACTGCCACGTCCCGCGCGATAGGAAAAACCGTAGGTTTGTCCTATGAGGCAGCGTCGCATCATTGCATCACAATGTAATCAAATGCATAGCCGCCAGGAGGCAAGGCGTTGTTGACGCCGATACTAAAACCGCCGGAGTTACGATTCACAAATACTCCTTCGGGTCCCTGCCCGACTGCCGTGACAACAACGTGCGGTGTGTTGCCGTACGAGCTCTTAAAGGATATGTTGGCGAGGACACCGGGGCTGGCACCGACACCAATATTGACTGCCACGGTACCGGACGCATCATTACCGCTGATCGAGACCGTCCCGCTACTTCCCACTGCTGGACCAGCACTGGCACCGGGTGCAGAACCTCGTGTGATAATATGTCCGCCGATTGTAAGTGTCGTATCAGATATCAGACTACTTGCTTGGAAATTACGCACTGAGATCGATCCACCGACGGCCAAATTACCGACAATATTGACACTGTTGTTAACAGTCAATAACTGCCCGAGAGTCACCGGACCTTGAAATCTACTCGCACCGACGACATTCAGATCCTTTCGAAGGTTCAATGTCGATATCGTGCCATCGCCGTTGACATTGAGTTGAGCAATGTCTGTCGCTCCAGCCTTGAGTTTGGCGAGACTGGCGTCAGAGGCTGAAAACGTATTATTAAGTATGAGTTGCCCGGCAACTGACAAATCGCTATTCATCTGTACTTTGCTATTAAATTTGGACGAGGGACCAATTGTTAGCTCGGTGCCTTGATCGCTCACCGAGTTGCGCTCGACACCTAATTTAGATAGTGTCTCAGAACTGAGTGTCACTTCCGAACGATTTACCGTATCATTTTTTGCGGCATTACCCCGCATGATAAACCATATTACACCACCGTTGATAGCGAGTATTGCCGCCACAACAGCAAGTGCAATGAACGTACTTTTATGACTCGGTTTGTACGATGAGCGTCGGGGCTTGAGATTGGCTTTTAGTGTAGCAAGACCAGACGAACCGCTCGCATCATTTGTACTAGCTTGAGACTGGGTTTCAAGACTCTCCGGTGCTGGTGCGGACGAATTTTCTTCGGGCATATACATGTAGTATACCGCTTACGCTCGTCTATGCCCAAATGCGATAGTCGCAATATTTCTTTCCGCGCTATAATAGAGCTTATGCCCATGGGAGCACGGTACGTACTAGCAGTGGCCATTGTTTGTATTGGTATTGTATTTGCATTGTCTGAGCGAGCCAGCGCCCAGACGTTGGCATCGCCAAACTATCGTTTTGATGAGAGCACCCTAGGCGCAGGTGGCATGGTGCAATCAGGATCTCCAAATTATAATGTCACCAGTGGATTAGGCGATATTGGTATCGGTAACTCAGCGTCGACAAACTACCAGATCAACTCTGGCTCACACACGCCAAAAGACCCCTATCTGACATTTCGCATGATAAGCTCAACAGCTAACTTTGACCAATTCTCTGCTACGACGACCAGTTATGCTACGTCATCATTTTCGGTAGCAAACTACACGACATTTGGGTATGTTGTCCAGATATTTGGTGATCCCCCATCAAATGCATCACATACTTTGGCGCCGATGACCACTACAAGTCCTTCTCAGGTAGGTATCGAGCAGTTTGGGCTCAATCTCGTTGCCAATACTTCTCCGGCATCCTTTGGTGCAAACCCTAATAACGGTCAGTTTGGCTTTGGATCAATTATGCCCCAGTACTCCACCCCAAATGAATACCGCTATGTTGCGGGTGATACCGTCGCAAAAGCCGAAAAAGATTCCGGTGAGACTATATATACAGTCAGCTATATTGTTAATGTAACGCCCCTGACTGCAGGCGGCCAATATACCTCTAATCAAACGATTATTGTCACGGGTACCTACTGATAGTTATCCACAGTTATAAAAATTGTAATACTAAATCGTTGACAGCACTAAAGCGCTCATGCTATCATCTGTCCAGAACTATTATAAAAACAAAAAAAGAAAATGATAAAACCACCACGTACATCACTACTCCGACTTCTTGCAAGCTTTATTGTCGTTGGCATTATCACGCTGAGTAGTATTCTGTCATCAAATGTTTCTGCGGCTCAAATAACCAATCGTAGCTTGACATTGATAGCTGGATCAAATGGTGATGGCGGATCAAAACCGAGTGGGATTGTTAATCACTACTTTCAGTACACTATACCAACAACTGGTACCGCTATTGGTTCAATCAAATTTGAATATTGTACGACAGCTGCCAACTCACTCGCCAATCCAACATGTGTAATGCCTGTTGGGCTTGATACGACACTTGCTACGACGGCACTCGGATCAGAGGCAGGTAGCGGTGCAACAGGATTTACGCTCAATAAAACAACCAATGGTGCTCCATTTCTTTACAAAGGATCTGCTGCTATACCTGCGAATGGCAACTTGAAATTCCGACTTGATAACATACAAAATCAAACCGCCAATGGCACATTCTTTGTTCGTATATCTACGTATAGTTCGACCAATGCAACCGGTAGTCCGATAGATACAGGTACGGTTGCTGCCAGTACAAATGAACCCATCGTCCTCAGCGGTATCATGCCCGAATCACTCGTCTTTTGCACCGGTGCTGATATCCTAAAAACCGCAGGTGTGCCTGACTGCTCAACTGCAACCAGTGGTATTATCTCGTTCAACCAACTATTCAGTCCAACTGATACCGCAAGCGCCGTCAGTCGCATGGCTGCAACAACCAATGCAACGTTTGGCTACGTTATTACCGTCAACGGCCCAACACTAACATCAGGATCAAATACTATTGCAGGTCTTGCGGTACCCTCTGCTAGTACAAAGGGAGTGGCTCAATTTGGACTTAACCTACGTGCAAATACAGCAGCTGCTGCGCCTGGCTTCCCTGGTGTTGCTCCACTCAATAGTGCCGATATTGATTTGACAAGCAATATAGCTACCAATCTTAATGGTCGCCCAACACCTGATTACGCTACCCCTGACACGTTCAAATTTGTGACCGGTGATGTCGTCGCTGATAGTAACTTTGCTGTAGCCGCTAATCCAAGTCCGTCGGACTCGCAGATCTACACGGTTTCATACATTGCAAACGTCCCAGGTAGCCAACCTGCAGGTACCTACACCACAACATTGACCTACATATGCACGCCTACGTTTTAGTCACCATCTTATCTGATCGCAGTTTCTTGGCTCAGTATGCAGCATGTTACCAGTATGTACATCGTGCTGGAACCATGCTGCATAGTAGTCAGCATTTATTTCAAAGGAGTGCCCGACTAGCATAGTCTTTTCCACCACACCAATTCAGACAGCAATGTATCATGCTTTTCTGCGAGAACTCAGGATATATTTAAATTGACGCTCATTTAGAGCTTATGCTACACTACTTCTTATGAGATCAAGGAGGGGTTTTAGCAGGTTTTTGCTGTGGGTTATTGCCCTAGCAACTATTGTCGGGCCACTATTTGGTACTCTCTCTGTTTCGGCCGCCCAGATAACACCGCGTACGTTGACGCTTCAGGCAAATGGTACAACGGGAGGTTCCAAGGCAGGTGGAGTTGTCAATCACCTATTTAACTTTACATTACCAACGTCTGGCAACGTTGGCTCTATCAAGTTTCAATACTGCACAACTGCCGCCGGGGCTTGTACGATGCCGACTGGTCTCGTCACAACTTCAGCCACGATGGGGACACAGTCTGGTGCAACTGGATTTACCCTAAATAATACGACAAATGGTTCTCCATATATTACCCGTGCAGCTGCCAGCATCACAGGTCCTCTAGCGGTATCATATCAGCTGGTCAGCGTCACTAACCCAACAACTAACAACGCCTCATTTTATGTCCGTATCACCAGCTATACCGGTATTGATGGCGCAACCGGCCCCGTAGATACTGGCACGGTTACAGCAAGTACTGCTGAGGCTATCGTCCTTTCGGGTATTATGCCAGAGTCTATTATCTTTTGTACCGGAGCAACAGTAAACCTCAACTGCAATTCATCAACATCTGGTGTCATTTCGTTTGATCGACTATTTTCACCAACTGACACGGCGATTGCATCATCTGAGATGGCAGCCAGCACGAATGCTCCTACAGGCTACGTCATTACCGTCAACGGCACAACCCTGACTTCAGGTTCAAACACTATCCCTGCAATGACCAGCCAAGGAGTTGGCGTCATAGGTACTGGACAGTTTGGCATGAACTTGCGCGCCAATACAACAGCCACGTCGACACCTGCCATAGGTGCAGACCTCTCTCCAGCTTCCAACGGAACCGTTCTCAAGGGCCAAGCATACACTGGATATAATATCGCCGATCAATTCAAATATGTTTCAGGTGATATTGTCGCCAATAGCGCTAGTGATGGTACTCCTCCTCCTGCCGTGACAAACGTCCCCGGGACAACAAACTCACAAAAATATACTGCATCATACATCGTTAATGTCGCAGGTAATCAAATTGCCGGCACCTATACGACAACTCTGACATACATCTGTACAGCCACATTCTAAACTATGAAACATCGATTATTTCTCGCCACACTCGGATCGCTCCTGATAGTATCTCTTGGCTATGGCCTGCACTCCGTCTCTGCACAATCACCAAATACTGACACTGGTCAAGCACTAGAGATATCACCACCAGTTCTTAATCTGACTGCCGATCCAGGTCAAGCAATCGAAGCAAAAATTGCCCTACGTGATGTTTCTACAAGTAAGTTACTTGTCAAAGGTGAAGTCAATGATTTCGTAGCAGCAGGTGAGGACGGTACGCCAAAGATATTGCTTGAAAGTGGTCAAGAAAGTCCTTATTCTCTAAAGCCATGGATTGCCGCTCTGCCCGAGCTTACCCTCAAACCAAAGCAAATTGAAAATCTGCCTGTAACGATTCGTGTACCTAAAGACGCCGCACCGGGAGGTTACTACGCTGTTATTAGATTTACTGCGACTGCCCCTGGTATCGATCAGACTGGAGTGTCACTATCCGCTAGCCTCGGCGCTCTTGTGCTATTGAGAGTTAATGGCGACGCCAAACGTGCTCTAAGTATCGAATCATTTTATGTACAAAAAGACGGCAATAAACACACCCTGGTTGAATCAGCTCCTATCGATTTTGTCGTACGTATCAAAAACTCAGGTAATGTTCATGAGCAGCCAGTTGGCCAGGCAAAGATAAAGGATATGTTCGGCAATGATGTCGCTGTCGTCAATATAAATCTCAATCGTAATAACGTCCTCCCTGGCAGTACACGTAAATTTATTGAGAGACTTGATAGTTCTACAATAGGCAATAAAATTCTGTTTGGACGGTATACAGCAAAACTCACCTTGAACTACGGGTCAGACAAAGTCATTTCATCAGAGATTAGTTTTTGGGTAATACCATATAAAATTATCATTGCTGTTATTCTTGCACTTCTTATCCTCATCTTTGGTATCCGCTTCGCACTCAAGCGCTACACCGAATCAATTCTTGATCGTTCACGACGTTCACGTCGACGCCGCTAGAGACATCTTACTGGGCCAATCATGGTATTATAGTGCTTATGATGTCATTGCTAAAAATTAGCCCCCATCCGCACAGTGGCCGAATACGGCCGCATGATCACACATCATATTTTGCTCTCGCCATCATATTGATGATTGGTCTCATACCTCTCATCGCTTATACTGTTAGCGCTAAAACCCCCTATGATGGGCCAGAGGCTGGATCAATAGGGTTAACAGGAGTCGTACCTGGTAAACCTCCTGCAACCGGCGCAAAGATAACCTCGCCTACCAACGGCCAACGTTTTGGCGCAACTCCTATCACTGTCACCGGTACATGTCCCGCCAAAACCCTCGTCGAGGTATTTAAAAACGATATATTTTCTGGCTCATCACCATGTAGTGATACTGGAAGTTTTTCTATGGAAATGGATCTACTGATCGGACAAAATAACCTCGTCGCTCGCGTCTATGACGCACTCAATCAGCCAGGCCCTGATTCAAATACTGTCATAGTGTATTATGATGCGCTCCCTACTCAGTCAGGACCTCTTACGTCACTTGATTTCGGGGGGGTACAGTTACTCCTCAATACTGATGCTGTATTTCGTGGCGTTTTCCCAAACAAGGAAATGACTATACCAATAGAAATTATCGGTGGCACCCCTCCGTATGCTGTTAATATCCAATGGGGTGATGCGACAAATAAAGTTATCTCACGTACTGATAACTCACCGTTTCACACCACACATGTATATAAAAAACCCGGAGTCAATCAGATAACAATTCAGGCAAGTGATGCAATGGGACGAGTGGCGTTTTTGACCGTAGCCGCTATTATAAATGGCCAGCCTGATGTTGCTCAAGCACCGGCAGCAAATGTCGAAAAGACAAACACTCTTCTCATGCTATGGCCATTGTATGTTGGCTTGGCTGGCATGGTTCTCAGTTTTTGGATCGGAGAAAAACGCGAAAAGTACATCCTTGAAAAACGCGGCCAGTTATTGCCAATTTAATAAAATTTCAGTAATGCTTATGACTGGTCTATACTATTGCTAGACAATGACACACAATAATAAACAGTCCGCATTTACAATAGTGGAATTAGTGATATCGGTCACCATCATTGCCCTGATGACGGCCGGCTTGGCCTCGCTGTTCTTGTCACTAGTGAGCAGCACTGTGCTCGCAAAACAACGAGCAGTTGCCAATACACTGGGCCTCAACCAAATTGAGCATCTAAAATCTCTTTCCTATGACAATTTGGCTGTTGCAGGCGGTAGTATTATCGCCCCGGCATATATACCGGCATCATTTCAAAAAATGCTTAATGGTATAAACTATCGAATCGAAACATCGATAAGTTACGCCGATGATGCGTATGATGGCTGCGGCGCGTATCCAAATCAGACCCTTAAACTACGTTATTGCCGCAATTACCCGCCACCGAGCGGCGCCCCAGCAACTGATACCAATCCCGCAGATTATAAATTAGCAATGGTCGTGGTCAAAAATCCTAACAATTTACGTCTGGTGACCTTTGAAACCCAGATATCGGCACGTGTTTCAGAAACCGCCAGTATGACGGGGGCATTATTTGTCACGGTGGCTGATCCAAGCGGCACTGGTATATCCGATGCAACTGTCACCGTAACTAATCCGACACTGGCACCTACCATCAATGCTTCAGATGTTACTGATAGTAATGGCACCGCGATCTTCTATGGCCTGCCTCCTGACAACCAACAAGATTACAAAATTTCGATTAACAAAGCTGGCTACTCTAGCCTCACGACAATCGTCCCCTCAGGTTCGCTCTTACCCACGTATAGTAATCAAAAAATTATTTCACAACAAGCGTCGTACATTACCTTAGTGATTGCCCCAATGCGTACTCATAGTTTGGTGCTTGAAACTACTGACACTTCAGGGACGGCGCTAAACAATGCCGTAATATACGTCAAAGGCGGCTACAAAAAATACACATTGGCTACTGATGCCTCGTATTATTACGATACGCTGACACCAACTGATACTCGCCCAATTTCAGATGCATCAGGTCTAGCGGCGCTTGATAACTTGCCGCCCATCAACTCTTATATATTTTGTGGAACCAATGGCGCGCAGAATTGTACACGTAACGGAAATACCTTGTACTTGGCAGCAGCCATTCCGTATGGCGGTAGCAATTCACTAAGCCCCATCACTATCCCCCCCTATGATAATAGCCTGCCTAGCGCATTCTCATATAATAGTGTGCTCTATGTTCAAAAAGTGCGCCTCTTGCTGACGAGTAATAGTGCGTTTCCACGCGTATTTTCAATCACTCCAGATACCATCAACCTCTCTGATAATCTGCAAAATGTTAAGCTGACAATAACTGGATACAACCTAGCAGGTGCGACCGCAACTTTGCAACAAAGTACAAATACTTACACCGATAATAATTGTCCTGGCAATACATCGCAAATTACCTGCTCCTATAATCTGTCTTCGATTACCTTAGGTGATATCCAGGTAGCTATCACGAATGCCAGTGGCACATTAACACTACCCATCACTCCCAAAGGCGGACTCAATGTCAAACCATAAAAACGGTTTCACTATGATCGAGCTGGTCATCGCACTGGCGCTGCTTGGTCTCATCTCGACAGCATTTTTTACCCTGTTTAATTCAACGTTTTTTGGCTATTTGGATTTACAAAAACAAGCGAGTAGCACCACACAGCTTAGCGTACAAACCGCTCGGCTTTCTGATGTACTGCGCAGCCTGATCAGTATTGAACTCGCCAAAGATAATGAATTGACAATCTATGCCTATTTTTATCCATCAGATGCGTATACCTCACGTATTCATTATTATCTCGTTACCAATGGGGCTTATCGGCAACTTAAAGCTGACTTGACGCCTATGGATGGCAATCCACCTACAGGTCAATTGTTGACGAATCAAACAAAAACATACAGCCTCGTCGATAACTATTATTTACCAGCTGGCAAAACACTTTTTACGTATTATAACGGGTTCAATGCACAGCTGACGACACCTATAACTGATTTTGGTGCTGTCAAATCAATCGCCATTCAGCTGGCGGCCAAAAACGATGGACACCCCGATGAACAAATGAACTTACAAGTAACACTGCGTAATCGAAAGACTAATCTATGAAGCGACATGAAAGCGGTTTTACCTTGGCCAGCGTGCTGGGATTTATCGTCCTCATGAGTATCGTGAGTATGACGCTCATGGTAGTCATCGTCAACAATATGAGTGTCGTAACCCGAAATATCGCGAGCCAAAAAGCCTTTAACCTGGCCGAAGCCGGTATCAATTATTATCTCTGGCATATGGCTCACAATGCCAATGATTACAAAGATGGCAAAACAACCCCATCAACACCAGATCCACAACTAGGATATGGCCCCTATTCGCACAATTATGTGGACTCGGCCGGGATCGACCAGGGTACATTTGTACTGTGGATCAAACCTAAAGAAAACGGCTCTACTATCGTTACTGTCCGGTCGATCGGCACCAGCAAAGATGGCGCCAAACGAACCGTTGAAGCCCAGATCGGCGCTGCTTCATTTGCGAGTTACGGCTTACTGGCTGACGTGGAGTTTTGGTTTGGGGCTGATGAAACTGCCAACGGCCCTGTCTTTTCCAACCAAGGCATCCACATGGATGGACCAAGCACCGATACCGTGATGAGCGCCAATCAAAGTTATGTCCCTCGATCGCAATATGGCGGCAACGGCACGAGCAAAGATGGGGTTTGGTGCAGTAGCGCTATTACTACTCCAGTAAGCTGCGCCGCACGCGACAAGTCAAACTGGCTGTTTCCGCGCCCTAGTATTGACTTCAATCAAGTGATAAGTGCTCTCTGCGTCATGAAAAAGACCGCCTTTGCCAATGATAATTCTACTGCCGCATTTGCGACCCAATCAAACGCCTGCAACCTCGCCCCAAATGCTCGCAGTGCCGCGTATATCCCACGCTATAGCAGCAATTCATTTAGCAATCGCAAAGGCTACTATATCCAGCTCAATAGCAACAATACCTATGACCTTTATAAAGTCAACGGTGAAGACGATACCCAAAATAATTACACTAACGCCCTATCACGCACTGTCGTACAAAGCGGCATTTCCTTGCCGTCATCTGGCGTCATATTTGTCGAAGACAATGTATGGGTTCGTACTAACCCTACCTTTAGTGGTCGAGTGACTATCGCGGCTGGTCGACTGGGTAATGACCCAAATAATGCCGATATTAACATCGTTGGCGACATCATCTATGGGACAAAAAACGGCAGTGATTCTATCGGTCTCATCGCCGAAAACGATGTCATCGTCGCGCCGTACGCACCGCCATCTTCCGGCGCCTTTACCTTTGAAATCGATGCTGCGACATTGGCACAAAGCGGGTCCGTCACGTACCCAGAAACTTACAAGGTTAACTCCGGGCGCTGTACAAGGGGGTGGGTCAACAATAACCAACAGTTTCTATACTATGGCGCCGTCGCCACGCGTCAATATTGGACCTGGAATTACACTCGCACTGGCAGCTGCGGCGATGCGGCTTACGATTCAGCGTCCAACCGCTACGTCTCTGGTATTAAACAAACAACCACCAGCTATGATTACAATCTCAAGTATGCTCCACCGCCAAGTTATCCAGTGACAAGCGGCTATGATATTTTGAATTGGCGCGAGGTATTGACCAAACCATGAAAAAAGCCTTGCAAATGTATTTTAAACAAGTTATGCTTTATAGTAGATAAAACTAGAGAGACAAAAATCAGCTTTATCTAAAACAAAACAAATTAGAAGCCACCACGCACCTATTTGAGTTTTATGGTATCGTACGCTCAATGTTCGTTACATTGATTTATTTGTGTACCATGCCATCTTAACTCGATAGTACCGTCGGGGCTTCTTTTAAACAAAAAGATATACACCACATGTACCGTAGTGCAGCACCAAGCATCATGCGGCGGCTACTTACCACAGCCGTAGTTTTCGTGCTAAGCCCATTGATCATCAATGTGCCGTTTTGGCATGGTCATGTATC
>CAZHUZ010000002.1:48625-65202 GCA_964535835.1 uncultured Candidatus Saccharibacteria bacterium
GGTATGCTTGGCGGCAAAACAGCGGCCGATTTTATACAAAATCAAAATGTTGCGGCCCAAACAGCAAGTAATTTCTGGATTGATGGCACTGCAAAGGCAAGTACTGTCTCAGCTGCGACCGCTGTTACTACTCCTGTACTCCGTGGTACAGCAGACGGCACTGCGTCAATCCAGCTACAAAATGCGGCTGGCACCACAACATTGCTCACGGCCGACACTACCAACAACCGTATCCAGATCGGCTCTAGCACGACAGATTCGACAGCGATTTCACTTGTACTCGATAGCTATCAAAACGGCGTCGATGGCTCTGACCCAAGCGGTGGCGTCAATGGCGCGATGTACTACAACACCTTTACCAATAAAATGCGTTGCTATCAAAACGGTGGTTGGTACGACTGCATCGACACAAGTGGGTCAAACTTCATCCAAAATCAAAATACTGTAGCCCAGACTGCAGATTTCTGGATCAATGGTAGTGGTCGGGCCAACACTTTGCAGGGTGATACATCTATTAAAACACCACTAGTGGATACGATCAGTGCAGGTAATCTCAGTATCGGTACGACCACGGCAAACAGTATTACAATCGGTAAAAGCACGACGAATACTTCTATCGCCTCAAGCGCTATTTATCTCGGAACGGCCGGTACGGCAACTATCCTCCAATCCGCCACGAATCCAAGTGGCGCAGGCAGCAATCTTAGTATTAGTGCAAGTAACGCTGGTAGCGGCAACACAAACGGCGGAAATCTCCTGCTCAGTGGCGGCACTGGATCGGGCACCGGCACAAATGGACTTGTGACGCTCACAACGCCAACATTCCAAACTGCGAGCACCCAGCTTTGTGCCAGTACACCTTGTACAATCAGCCAAGCAAACGTTGATGGTAATGGTGTCGTCATCGTCAACACATCCGGCACTGGCTATGTTGTTACTCTACCAAATCCAACCTTAGGCGCAGCTGCATACGGACGAATCGTCTATGTCACCTCAGCAAGTGTCAACGACTTTACCCTTTCTGTTAATGGTGGTGTTGGCATAGGCAACCTCATCGCAATGCGCAACAATACCACAGCAACAATGGTATGGGGGCCTAGTGGCTGGACTGCGGCCGGTGCCTCTAGCTCAACCACTTTGCAATCTGCCTATGATAATACGCTGCAAAGCGCTGGTGGTGCCGAACTTGTCGTCAGCAAAACCAGTGCGACAAATGGCCTAACGATTCGTGACAGCTCAGTCAATCCGGTCAATGGTACACTTCTCAGCGTCCAAACTTCATCAGCTGCCGGCTTGCTCTCGGTCAATGGCAACGTCACAGAGTATGCGAGTAACGCTGGTGCAGAGACAATAGGCAGTGGTGGTGCCACGACATTTCCCGCTAACACATGGTCGGCCATCAACGGCTCAACCGTCAGTCGTTATGCAACCGCCGGCAATTACATCGCAACTGGTCAAGGCTCAGTATCTGTAGCGACAAGTGCGACAGCCGGTAGTGGTGTCAAAAACCAACTCGCCAGTGCGCTCACTGCCAACACCACTTACAACGTCAGCTTCACCTCGCGATTACTGAGCGGCACGTTTACCGACATGAATATCTACTATTCGATCGACGGCACCGCCGCGAGCAGTGTCTGCACCACCGCCGCAACATCGATCACCAGCATCTGGCAGAAAGTGAACTGTACCTTTAAGACGCCAGCCAGCGGCATTACAACCAGCAACACTATATTGATTCGCCAAACTACCGGCACTGCGCGTACTTTCTATGTCGACAACCTTAGTGTCACTATCGCAGCCGATTACAACTTCGCAACTGATGGCAGCGTAACTGACAATACTAATTTCGGCACCAACTGGACGAGTGCCGGCGCTGGTACCGTCAGTGTCACCCGCAATACCAGCGACGGCTTTGACGCGAGTGATAGTGCCAATGCCAACATCACGGCTGGGGCTGCCAATGCTGGACTGCGTAACCGCCTGTCGTCAAACCCACTGCCGAGCACGCTGTACCGCGTGACCGTCTACGCCAAATCATCCAATAGTTTCACTGACTTTAAAGTCCGCTATAGCCCCAATGCCGGCACCAATTTCGTCGATTGCGTCGACTACAATACCCAGGCTGTCAGTACCACCGACTGGACCAAAATCACCTGCTATATCAAAACCGATGCAACTGCGCTCACCACACCATATGTCTACTTTGTCGAAAATGCCAGTGCCGCCAGGTCATTCGGTGTTGATGCTTTTAATATGTCGATTAGCACTGTCACCACGCCAAACGTGCAGGTCGGCGGCGGTGTCAATGGCGGTCCAACCACGCTATTTACTCTTGATAAAGGTGCCAGCGCCCCGATTGCGAGCGACAACGATGCTCTACTCGGTAGCATGTACTACGACACGACGCTTGGCAAATTGCAGTGTTATGAAGCAGATGGGTGGGGTGCTTGTGGTTCGAGCCCAGATAATATCATTACTATAAGCCCAGAGTACACCAATGCTGTGCTGCACGGTACTGGGATCGGTACGATGACAAGCGATATATGCTCCGATACTCTCAATATCAATGATGGCAGTAGTAGCCAACCAACGATTTGCGGCACTAATGAAACATACAACTTCTATAAATGGACAAGCCCGCAATCAACTATGCAGACATATGGAATTTATGTCACCTATCAGCTGCCTGCTACATTTAAAAGTTTCGCATCAGGTCAAACCTCGTTAATGGGGCGTACCGACAGCGCCAATGCTACAGTTAACTACCAGATATATCGCAATTCTAGTAGCGGATTAAGCGCTTGCGGAGCAGCCGTTAGTGTCTCAACTGGTGTGCAAACCTCTTGGCAAATTGGCACAGCCAGTGGTGGCGCCGATCCATCAACATGTAGCTTCAGCGGTGGTGATAGCATTGTCTTCCGTATTAGTGTTTCAGCCAGTCAAAACGCCAACGCCTATGTTGGCAACCTCAATTTTACCTTCTCCAACAGGTAGTATCAGTGTTATGCTTATGGTATACTGTATCTGATTGGTCGTGAGGAAACTATGAAGATAAAAAGGGTAAAACACACTCGATATGTGAAGGGGCTTTGCCGATCATCTCGGTTCGGTTTTTCAATGCCGACATTGTCGCTGAGCGTGCTTGCTCGTATCATCGGTGTTTGTATCATCCTTGGCGGCATCTACGGAGCATGGTGGTTGTTTTGGCCAGCCAACTATAGCTTGGGGAATAGCCAATCACTCCTGCCAAGCATCCCACGTGCCATAGCACAACGTCTGACATACGACGAACATACACAACAATACAAATTTACCAATGGACGACCAGCAGTCAGCGCTGAACAAGCCGGCAGCACGGGGCAGATGGAGATTATAGCTCATCGACAGGCTCGCAAAGGTGTCACAGTGACTGACCCGACAATCAACACTAGTTTTACGATGGCGCCACGGTTTGGTACCAAGGAAGGTAAACACATGGGTGGTCACATCGTATATCCGCTAGATACGCGCGATGGCTGGCTCGTCTATAGCGTCCAAGGCACTGGCCTTAAAGAAGATATTGTTTTGGAGCGCGCCGGCGACGATACTCGATCATTCCGCTACGAGCTGCAGCTCAATGAAAGTATGCAAGCCAAGCTCGAACAAGACGGCAGTGTCGGCATCTATGGCAACACATTGCTTTCGGGTGATATCCAAGCAGCTACCGAGGCTGATACTGCCCTACTGCAAAAAGCCCGACAGAATGCGGACAAGACGACGTTGCTATTTCGTATCCCAAAACCATACGTCATCGAACCCCACCATAAACCTTCGTCAGTGAAGAGCAGTTTTTCTCTCGATGGCTCCTCCCTGACATTGTCCGTTAGTGGTTTAAGAGCGGCAGCATACCCTCTATCTATCGACCCGAGTATCTATGTCGCATCGGCACAACAATTCATGTTTGGTAACAATGAAACCAATATCAATTTCAATGTTGAGAATAGTTTGATTGAAAAAGGGCGTACAACTGGCGCGCGGTTTGACACCTGGAATCCGACAACCAGCTTGTCAACGGCGAGCTGGGGCGGTAGTACTGTTGCTGCTGGAGGATTCATATACACTGTCGGTGGCACATCATTCAGTGGACAGATATACAATACCCAGGGATCTGATACTTTTGTCGTACCGGCAGGCGTCACCAGTTTGACCTTCAAAATGTGGGGCGCAGGCGGTGGCGGTGGTGGTGGTGGCGCAGCAGGTGGTACTGGTGGGGCTGGTGGTGGTGGTGGGTATATTACTGGGTTGATCTCTGTTACACCAGGAGAAACACTCAGTGTCTACGTAGGAGGTGGTGGAAGTGGTGGGTTATTTAACAATCGCGGTAATGATGCTGGTGATGGTGGTGGTGGTGGTGGGTATTCAAGTTTATACCGAAATACAACTGCGCTTGCTGTTGCGGCTGGTGGGGCTGGTGGCGGAGGAGCACGTGCGGCTTCGCCTGGAGGTGCTGGTGGGGCTGGTGGTGGTACAAATGGTGTCTCCGGAACTGCAGTCGGTAATGGAGGTGCTGGTGGGGCTGGTACACCAAGCGCGGGCGGTAGTGGTGGTACCGGTGGTGGTAACCCAGGTACCGCAGGTGCGTCATTAGCTGGTGGGGCTGGTGCAGATGGTCGTACTAATGCCGGCGCGGACGGCTCGGGTGTCGCCGGTGGACTGGCAACTGGAGGTGATGGTGGCCAAGCCAACATCAACACGACACGTCCGGGTGGCGGTGGTGGCGGTTCAGGCTGGTTTGGTGGCGGTGGTGGCGGCTCAACTACTAATGCCAATACAAACGCCGGGGGTGGCGGTGGTGGCGGTTCAAGCTATATCGTAGCTGGCGCAACCGGTACATCAAATATTGCCGGTAGTGGCACCACGCCGGGTAATTCAGGTGATAGTAATCGCGGCACTGCCGGCAATGGTGGCGCTGGAGGACCCGTACTCACAGGGTCTGGTACCAGTGGTAGCAATGGTTTGGTTGTACTTACTTATGGCTCGGGTGCAACAACCGTCTCATCAGCAGTCAACTGGGCCCAATTCAATACAACGACTGGGACCATCGACAGTGCCAACCCGGGTAATGGTGCCTGTAGCGGCTGGTGTACCACCAGTGCATATAATCTACCTTCGCCTCGCACGAACTTTTCAATGGTATCGTACAACGGCTATTTGTACGTACTGGGCGGCCTCGATAATTCCGGCACACGTACTAATACCGTGTACATCGCTAAACTCGGTGCAAACGGTGAGCCGCAGTTGTGGCACCCAACCGACAGCAACAAAAACAACTGGGTGTACTGGTATCAAGATGTTAACCTAAGTTCAATACGCTCTGATGCTGCGGTGGTAGCCTATAATAATCGTCTTTACCTACTCGGGGGTCGATCAACTGGTGGTACTCCAGTTAACACTGTGCAATATACTGCGCTCAACGCCAACGGCACTCTCGGCTCATGGACAAATGGCGCCAATCTTTTATCCAGCCTTTACGGTCACAGTGCCCAAGTTTATAACGACCGACTCTATGTCATTGGCGGTGCAAGTACTGTCGGTGGTGCACCAAGCGGCAATGTATCATACAACAAACTCAATGCCGATGGTTCAATGAATAGCTGGACAACAACAACCAGCTTTTCGCCAGGCCGCATGAGCAGTGGCGGTACTATATCAGTCGTTTGGGGTGCCTATATCTACATAACAGGCGGATGCTCTGCAGTCAACGCCAGCGGGTACTGTACAACTACCGAATCAACCGCCAAAGTCTCTAGTATCAATGCCGATGGTAGTATTGATGTCTGGAATGATATGACTGGGGTCAGCAGCCAGCGAATGGGGGCAGGGCTCATCACATGGCGCGATCGCATTTACACCATCGGCGGGTGTTCAAGCCAAAACACCACGACCGGTGACTGCAATGCCAATATGCTTGATACTATTTTGTACGGCACTATCAACCAAGATGGTGATGCTTCGACAGTAGGTCAGACAGTACCAGCTGGCACTGCCCCATGCAGTGGCGGCACCCCATCTAGCTGCAACATGCCTGGCACCGCCTATATAGGCAATATTCTCAATGCGTCGATCATTTCTAATGGATACTTGTATGTCATTGGTGGTTGTTTATCAAATACCTGTGGGACGACAGGCACGAATACCGCTTACACAGCGATTTCTTCGACAGGCGTGATGACAGCGCCAACATGTAATGCGCCAAATACGCTACGCGGCAACATCTGGTGCGTTGATAGTACCAACACCATCACCGGCGGTATCGCTGCAGCATCGCCGGTAGTGTTTAATGGTCGTATCTATTTGGTTGGTGGGCTTGATGGCGGCGGTAACAACAACTCGATCTATCGTAATTCACTTAATGCCGACGGTAGTCTTGGTGGTGCCTGGCAACTACAAAGTATGACAGGATTATCGATGAATTCTGTGTCCTATCTCTATGCCTATGCCCGCGCTAACCCCCTTGATGGCGCTAACCCCGGCAATCTCTTCGTGTTTGGTGGCTGTACTGCTTCTGGTAACATGGGATGTACTGGCTACTCGGCCAATGTCTACAAATGTAATATACAAAGCAGTGGTGCAATCGCCGGCTGTAGCACAGCCGGACAACAACAAATTGGTACTATCACTGGTGCAACCGGTTCAGGCATCGGCATCATGAGCGGCACAGTCTATGCAAATTATGTTTACCTCGTGGGTGGGGTAGCACCAGGACTGGTCGATATGAAGACTATCCGTTACGCGCGGATCGATAACAATAACAACGTCGTTGCTGTTAGCGGCGGCACATGGCAGCAATCACCATATGAAATGGCTGTTGGGCGACGGCGGTCAGCTGCATTCGGGTACAACGGCTATATCTACGCAGTGGGTGGGTATGAAGCTGCGACGGGTGTACTGGCTGATATCGAGTTTATCAAGGTCAATGTTAGCGATGGTAGCTTAGGTTCTCCGGGCGCAGGCTGGCAAGTGTCGGCTGTGGAGATCAATCAGCGATGGGGCCTGACAGTTCCTGTGTCTAACTCATTTGCCTATGTCATTGGCGGCTGTACTGATGGCGCCAGTCCAACCTGTAACACCGCCGGCCCCACTAATGTTATCCAGACATTTCAGCTATACAATAACGACAGCGGCGCACCGGCTGGCTTTTCGAATGCCAATAGTTACACGACCAACCAATCGCGTATCGGCGGCAGTAGCACCGTCCTCAATGGCTACCTATTTATGATTGCAGGTTGTACTGGCACTACTGACTGTACGAGCGCTATCAATACAGTTTCATCAGCCCCGCTCGATGCCAACGGCTCAATTGGCACATGGACCGACCAAACTCCACTACCCGATGTCAGGGGCTGGGGGAAGCTATTAGCTGCCGGGAATACACTCTACTATATTGGCGGTCAAAATAGTGCGGGCACTAATCAGACGACAGTTTATTACGCAACACCGAGCGGCGGTGGAATCTCATCATGGTCGACAGCAACCAACGGGTTGCCAAATGCCCGCAGCCGATTCGGTGCTGCAGTATGGAATAATCGCCTCTATGTAGTCGGCGGACAAGGTACGGGCACAGGCTGCACGCCGAGTAATGTCTGTAACACCGTGTACGTTAGCCCGCAGCTCAACAGTGGTGGTAATATCAACAGCGCTTGGTCGACAGGCAGTTCATCCTTTGAAGTTGCCCGTAGTGGTGTTGCTGCAGTTGCCTACGCCAATAATCTCTATGTGTTCGGTGGCTACGATGGCACAAATTATCTCAGTGATAGTCAGTTTTCACAAATCAACAGCACTAATGGTAATGCTGGTACTTGGACCCGTTCAGAGAGTCTACCAACGCCACTCAGCCAAGCTGATGCTTTTGCAGCTAATGGCTACATCTACCTCATTGGCGGTAGATCAAATGCTACGACCTGTGATCCGATCACTCTCGTCACACCTGTTAGTGCCAATACCACTATTGCCAGCGGTAACAACCCAACCGGTATTGGTGCTTGGTATGCGACGAATCAGCGATTTAGCGGTGCTCGCTATGGTGCCGCAACCGCCTACTATGATGGCCGCGCGTATGTCTTAAGTGGTGGCTGTGGCGCATCCCTCGGTTATCCTGCAGCCGCCAATACCGTCCAGCAAACAACACTACTATCACAACCACAAGTTGCCCGTTATTCAATTATGATGGATACCGATAGTAACGTTTTCCCAAACAGTTGGCTACTCAACGGTCTCGACAACTCAATCGGTGCGCGCTGGCAACTTAAATATCGCTCACAAGCGACGTGTATTGCTATGACTACCTGGGGACAAGAGACAGTGCACGGAGACGTTACACTCGGTCTACCTGGAAGCTTCATCCCCAAAGACGGCAGCGGCAACAATACTAACTGTGGTGCACGGTATTATTATTTCAATGTATCAGTCGATAGTTCCAAAGCCTTTGGCTACCCAGATGATGTCAGCCGTGGTCCGACTATCACTGACCTCACGCTGCAATTTACAGCGGATCCGAGCAAGCGTCTTATGCATGGTCGTACTTTTACAGGTGGTTTGCAACAACCATTGGATACGCCGAATTATGCGCAATAATATTCGCGGTATAGATGGTACTCATATCCAACGTGTTCGTCGCGCAGCTCCGACAGAACACAGTGAATTATTTACCGATAAAGAGTTACGTCATATCACTAAACCACCTACACCACTTACGGTTGCGCTCAAAACATCCCTGTCAGCAGTAGCAAAGTTTGTCAAAAAGCATTACCAACCATTTATCCGTAATGTTGGAAACTATACAAAGTTAGGTTTATCTATTTTCTTAAAAAATAGTAAAAAAGTGCCATCTAATCTACGGGTGCTGTTTTCTAAAAAAACACGTCGCAAAAGTCTATTGCTGTTCGTAGGCATAATTGTCATGGGTACTATCTTTTTCTCAATTATGAAAAGATCGTCTCCACCAGCTGAATCAACCGCCCAATCATATTCTCAGGCCGCCAAAAATACACTCCCAAAAGGCACTCCTGAATTTGCAACTATCACACCACAGGGTATCCAGCCGTCCGGTGGCTGGACGCGTGTGAGCCCAAAAACGAGCGACGCAGTATATGCATACGCAGATACTATTGATTCGATACGTATTATCGTCAGCCAGCAGCCTCTGCCAAAGGATTTCAAGACCGATACAAAAAATAAGATCCAAGAACTTGCCATTGGCTATTCTGCAGGTGAACATCTCACGATCGACAGTACTGATGTCTACATCGGTAAATCCTCTAGTGGTCAGCAGTCAGTTGTCACAACCAAAAATAATCTCCTTATCCTCATCAAGACAAATAGCGCCATCGATCACGGCAAACTTCTAAACTATATACAATCACTCCGATAGCTACAGCTCTTTTGCTTTGATCTCTAGATCGCCATGCATATAGCCTGATTGTTTTCCGTAACTGCATGTGATATCAACAGGCCATTTACCAACTGGTGCATCTGCTGGTATTGTCCAGCTCCACATTGCAACACCATAATCATCCGCAACCTTATCAACAATCCCTGAGTCTTTTACTGGCACCTTGTTGTACTCAACCTTGATAACACAGGTTGCTCCAGGAGTAGTATGTACGCCTAGCACAACATTATCACCTGAAGTCACAGGCGAGTTCATCGTCTGTATGTACACACCGACAGGAGCATTAGGATCGCTCGATATAGGTTTTGGTAGGGGTTTCGCCTGCCTGGACGAGATGCTATTGCCAGTCTCTGGTTTTGCATGTCGTCCCATCCACCACGTATAAATTGCACCGGCAATAGCAAACAACAAGACCAGTATCACACCTGCTAAAACAATTTTTTGCATACGCCTAACATGACGTTTTCGCCCTTGGCCTTTTAGTCCTTTTCCATATACGTAATGAGCCATATGCTTTTATTTTCTCACACCCCTCTACAAGCTTTTACTTTTTTATTTTCTTGTCTTTAAGAGGAATATGCCTGTCAAATGATTCCTGTATTTGATCGAGCGTTTTTGAGTTGTCAATCATTGTTTTGCCTAGAGTGTATATGTACACAACATCATCACGGATAACCATAAATTGTGTGGTTTCACTGCCACTTGGGACTGCGACGATTGGTACTTTCATCTCCTCTTCCAAATTGAGCATATCGTCGAAACTTTTGACAGCGACAATGTTTTTATTTGTCAGATCAGGGCGACGACTCGCTCGTATCACTATACCGTCATAGAAACGATAAATCCTATCAAGCTCACGTTGATACGGCGTCTTAAATAAACGACAATCCTTATGTTTCTCATAGAGAATATCCCTTTTTGTTACTTCTTATGACAATAGCATACAACACTTTTTCTAAATGCGCCAACCTAAAAACAGATTTTTACCAGTTGGCACACATCGGTACTTACTATCACCTTCTATGCTACTAATTGTATGCGGAATAGTCGTTATTTTCCACGAGAAACATAAGGATTGTCGTATATATAAAAACGCCTGAGCGCGTCTTTTGCACGTGATATACCTATCCTCGTCGAGCTAGCGATACTTTCGTCAGGTCGTAATGACCCCATTGCAAGAATTAATGGAGAATTATGTAGATCGTGACCATCTAGATCCCTATTGATACCGAGTGCTTGGCATAATTTCGCAGGTCCATTCGTGACAGAGACGCCTTTTATGCCTCTTTTTTTCTCTAAAAATTCTTGATTATCAAGTGGCTCGACAGCACGTATCAGTACCCCCGACCCATGGCCCAATTCTCCTGTCACTACATTGCAGCAATAATGCATACCGTACGTAAAGTACACATAGAGATGGCCTGCTTGCTTGAACATCGTCGCATTACGTTTTCGCATACCGCCAAACGCATGACTCGCTTCATCATCTTGGTCATAACTCTCCGTTTCAACAATCCGTACACGCACTGACCTTCCCTCTATTTCACGTACCAGCATACAGCCCAATAGTTGCTTTGCTACTTCATCAACTGGGAGCTTCAAAAATGACGGGAAAATATCCGAGTTATTAGCTTGTGTATTTGGCTCCATCCTCTTAGTATAATGGGTATATGAAAAAACAGAGATTACCTGATGGCGCTGTTCATAAACTACCTATCGATTTACAAAAGTCATTGTCTTCAGATGAAACTGCCTACAAACTATGGTCTGAGATTACGCCACTTGCGCGCAATGAGTTCATTTGTTGGGTAGAGGATGCAAAGACCAACGCGACTCGCGCTCGCCGTGTTAAGCGTACGGTCGAAGAGCTAAATGAGGGCAAACGTCGCCCATGCTGCTGGATCGGTTGTATCCATCGCACCGACAAAGCCATTAGTCCATCGGTCAAAGGTATCTTGGAAAAAAGAGCCAAGAAATAATTTATACGCAGTACTTGGCTTTGACCTGATTTTTATTGATTCCATTTGTGAGATTCGTATAGCCCATTTGTTTTAGGATATTGATGGACACATTTGATCGACTGCCAGACACACAATACAGTATCAATTCGGCATCTTTTGGTATGTCTCCGAGCGCCTTCGAACCTTCCATTAGTTTTGCTGGTGGAATATTGATCGCACCCTCAACATGACCTGATTGAAATTCAAATGGTTCACGCACATCGATAAATATTTTTGTCATAAAGCCTCTTTATTATATCTTCTTCAGCCACAAACCCAAGCCTGATTTTCCAAGGCTAGCTAAAACTCGACCATGAATAGCTTTTTCATCTTCCGAACAGTCTAAGTTTACTACCCTTTCTCTCATATTGCTGGGGAGCAAATCAACTGCCGATTGTGCCGCACTAAACCCATCTTTAATGTTACGTGACCTAAACTGATATTTTGGATCATCTTTGTCCAATCTTTCGAGCAAGACTTTTGGCTTTGCTGCACGGAGATTAAATACTAGGTCAGGAATAGTTTTATCAAAATCTACTCGGCAATCGGCGTCGAGTATTGAATTTTCTGGATATAAATCATCTATCGTTATCTCATCACTCGGATAAAAAACACCGCGATGCAGCAAAAAAGCAGCCCGCGAGAGCAATGATCTGTCAACGATTATCATGTCCTTTTCATTCTCGCGTACATGTTCCTGCAGTTCGGTCATCAATAGTAGTGATGAGACATTCCAGTCTTCTACAGAATTACTATTACCCGACTTCATCTCTCTACCGCGTTTTTGCCACTCAGAACAGTATGGATCACCTTCGGTTAAGCCTAGCCCATCTCGTGTTCCGTCGCCACGAACAATAATGCTTTTTGCACCTGCCTCCATATTAGCTTCGTGCAGTAATGCTGCCTGAGTCCCTTTGCCAGATCTGTGCAGCCCGTCAAAGGCCACAATCTGAGGTGGCTTTCTTTCTACAGACATGCCTCTATCATCTCCAATGTTTTTGGGGTTAGGTTTAAACTCCTAATCTCATCAATACCGAGCCACTTAGCCTCGGCAGTTCCATCAAGCGCTTGCAACTCACCTCGCTTGTAGTCTGCCTTAAAAACAATATAAAGTGCACCCCTATCACCCTTGTCATTGATGTCGTTCGATATAGGCTGCACATTGACTATTTCAACTCCGACCTCTTCCATGCACTCACGAATCAGCGCATCCTCCAGAGTAGGGTCAGTTGGCTCAACAGTACCTCCCGGCACTCCCCAATACCCCGGAAAAACCTCCTCATCATCAGCGCGCTTGATGAGCAGAAAATCACTATCTTTTTTAATCACACAACTGACATTTACCTTGAAATTATAACTACTCATCGAAAATCTCCTTTGCTGGATAGCTACCAAATGGTACAGCATTACTTTTCTGTAATATATGGTTAGTATACAGTAAAGATAGTATTTTATTTGTCACAACGTGATCTGATAACTCAGAGTTTGATGGCAGATCGTATAATAGCTCGTCCACCATTGCATGTCTTGATTTTTCATTATGACCTATATAGCTATCATTTCTACTGGCAGTGTCTTGTTCACCGAAATTAATACGCTCAAATGCTTTTCCACCGATTAGCCCTATATTTCTAAATATGTAAATCTCAAAATGATTTTTTCCACCAGGCTCACTGTTCATTGCTTTGTCGCTAGAGGTTTCTAGTGATTGGTATGAGTGCACTTGCACAGAAAGTAATGGTCCTATATGTATGTCTACTAACTCATGTCTTATTCGACCGTTTGACTTGTACGCATCTTCTGGTAGATCGCTCCATGCTCGTTGCGAAAATCCTGACTGCATCAATGATAGCTGTGCCGTCGTCTGCACCTTTCCTTCTTTAACAAGTTGAAGCTGCGAAAAACTATCTACCTCTCCGTAGCTCTTTAAATCGTCCTTGTTCATAAAGCTTGAGAACTTGTTTGCTATATCAGCACCAAAGAACTTATCGTATATCTCTTTATCCAGTGTCATGTGCTGGTCCAATGGATGTACTCCCTGACTAAAAATATTCAGGGTGTCTGGTGGTTTTGATATATTCTTCGTATTTATATTAAAAAGTGTCGCAAGTAAATCAATAAAGTGATATCCGGAATGCATCAGCTTTCCATAGCCATATTTATACGGATGATTCTCACGATACACAAATTCGTCAGGCATATTCCACATACCATCAGAATGATGGATGTTGATGTAGGTTATAGGAACCCCATATTGTTTGACTACTTCTTCGACGGTCTTCAGAACCAGTTGGTAGCCTTTGTGGTTTCTCCTCTGACATTGAACCAGTACACGAGATTCAGGATGTTTCTTTAGTAAAGCTTGTAGTTCATCTACATCGTCTGCGATTTGACGCGGACTGGCAGCACCTGCTTCAGCAAATACTGGCGACGTCACGGGCTTATCGGTAACGACTGGTATACCGAGCTCTATGCATTTCTTCAGGTAAACTTTATGTGACTTTGGCTCAGTTGATAATATCGCTTTATTTATACCGTATTTTTGCAGTGCAAGTGTGACGCTATCGTTAATCCGAGAGGGATTTATCTGCTCATCAGCCGATAGATAGATTTTGTGCTTTGGCTGCAATTTCCTACTTGTTAGCCATTTTTCGATATATTTTTTATTTGTATCTAGATCAACTACAAGTTCTAGACTAATATCATTGTGCTCAGCAATAACTTCCTCAAGATAAGGGTAGTATATTCGCCTAGCATGAGGACCGAGCCCAAAAATAGCAACCTTTTTCATATCTATGAGATTATACATCATAATGCCTATTTTGTCGATAGCCGACAATGCAGATTTATATACCATTATTAAGTAAGTAGAAACAATAGAAACAAAAAATACTCTCCATCAGGAAAGTGCCGGGAAACATAGACTTTTGTTCTCGTTCGAATCCCACTCAAAATCAATAGAAAAATCCGCGGATCTAATGACCTGCGGATTTTTCTATGGCTCCGCGTAAGGGTCACGAACTATCCTGAATAACTATTCAATACTATCGACTCAAAATTGCCGGCCATCAAGATATTCTATTACTTCATTCCAAGCACCATCACCCCAATACTTCTCCTGTTCCGTGTCGCTCATTGAGCCGAGTGGTATATCATAACCTTCCGGGATAAACAGCGAATTCGCCGGCCATTTTGAAGCTTTGTACTCGCCCGAGTGAGCAATTCTACCGTTATGCCTCTTTGAAAAAACTTTCGAAGATCCATCAGGAAAGCCAATTGCTGTCGCATCCATAAAATAAGCACGTCTATCGTCCTTGTTTTCCAGCATCACCAAAAGGTCTTCTTCTGAAAGCCAATCATTGACATACTTAACAAATGGACCAGGGAACCCATTTAATGCATTTATATAAAAGCCCGCGTCGAGTTTAATGCATGGCTCACCAAGCTTTTGTGCAGCATACACAGCGGCATATTCTGCTATTGCGTTACATGCCTCATCTTGAATTTCCGGAGTATCAAAAGTGTGTTGGATTAATTCATAATCATCAACTGAGCTAAAGAAATTCTTTGCAATTGTAAATTTGAAAGTATTCGATGTTAAGTAGTTTATTTTTTTCATTGCATTAAATTATAGCAAAAACCTAGCACGAATACTTACTGGACTTCTGCTCAAATATCCTGTCTTGGCTCCGCTTACAGGTCACGGACCATTGAAGTGAGTCTTTGATATAATTCCACATCGTCATACGCACCGTCTTCGCCATTAAGAAGTCGAAGTTGTTCGTATATATACTCGATCACATCATAGACAAGTGCATTATTATCACCGGCATATTTATTAATGAGCTCGCCAAAATTAAGAATTGCCTCTAAACTCTCTTCGGTCGCTTTTTCAGACTCAAACAAAGCGAGAGCTAATTTTGCATATTGTAGTTGGTCTTGGTAAGTAAAAATCATATCAATTTTATTATATCTCATCTGGATAGTGAGCCAGTTTAAAGACATGGCTCAGGTCTGCTTGTCACGCTCCGGGGCCAGTGTACTTGCGCCTCAGGGTTCCGTTGTTGTTTGGACCATCACCGGGACCATAATGGTCGTGGTAGATGTGGTCTCTGAATTGAGAGTCGTCAAGATGACCATCGGCAATCATTGTATGGCCCTCTCTCGTACCCCAACCAAGAGCGAAGGTAACAGGACTATCGCCAATCCAGCCGTGTTGAGACTTTCCAAAACCACCACGATGACCATCCTTGCCAGGACCCTCGAAATTCTGCACCCCATGCGGGTCGAATGGGTCGCGCCTGTACGTCATCTTACCGCTGCGATCCATGACATAGTGACCGTGACCAGGTCCGTTCGGCTTACCAGCACCACCGAAGTAGATGTTGGTGTTGGCGCTTGAATCGGTCGAGACCCAGACATTGTCGCGGTACTGGTGCGGTACGCCCGCTTTGGCAGCGATCGACTTTTTGTCTTCACGGCGCTTCTGGACTTCAGCCTTGACCTTTTCGAGGCGAGACTTGAAAGCCTTAGCGCATGAATCGAAGTCCGCTTTGGCACACTTGAACTCAGTTTGCGCACGTTCGTGCTCGGCTTTCGCCGAATCAAACGCACGCTTGGTGGAGTTGAAGTCGTCTTTAGCTCGCTGGAATGCGGGCTTAGATGCTTCGTGAGTAGCACGAGCTGACCGAATTTCTTCGACCAGACGACGGCGATCAGCTACGTGTCGCTGGGCTTCTTCCTTGTAGCGTCGACCTTCGGACGCATAGCTACTTGCAGAAGCACCGTCGCGCCGATCGTATGCCGAGGATGCTGCATCGTACGAACGCTTCATGTTCTGAAACGCCGACTCTTGCTGTGCATTCAGTGAATCAATGCGCGGACCGTTGGCACTACGCACCGACTGATAGTACTGCCACGTTCGGTCTTGCTCGGCGTAAGCGCGTTGCTTTGCCTCGTGTGCACGATTCATTGCATCGCGTGCAGACGAACGTTTTTCCCAGGCACGTTGTTGAGCCTGATAAGCGTCCTGCTTGCGCTGGAACGCCAGGTCTTGCGCCGTCTTCAGGCGGTCAAGTTCGGCATCTTTTGCCATGTTCTGTCACCTACTTGTGTAAAGGAGCGAAAATCATGACGGAGTGTCATGA
>CAZHUZ010000003.1:0-27840 GCA_964535835.1 uncultured Candidatus Saccharibacteria bacterium
TTGTTATAGGTACAGGCGCTACAGGCAACACCACCGGCTATGTGCTGGTACTCGACAACAAAACAAACGCCGGTGACCCAACCTGCACCAACGGTGGTATGTACTACAACAGCAGTACCGGGCAGTTTAGGTTCTGTGCTGGCGGTACCTGGACTTCTATGGCAACTGGTGTAAACGTGCAAAACTTTACCGCAAACGGCACCTGGACAAAGCCAGCTGGCGTGTCGGCAGTTATGGTTATCGCCTGTGGTGGCGGTGGTGCTGGTGCCAGCGGCTCTACTACTCGCGGTGGCGGTGGCGGCGGTGGTGGTGCACGGGTAACTAAAACTATGACGGCCGCTGCAGTCAGTAGTACAGTAACCGTTACGGTAGGTGCAGCTGCAACTACCAACGGCTCCAATGGCAATTTCACGAGCTTTGGTAGCTATGTTTACGCTGGCGGTGGCGGTGGTGCTGACAGCACCACCGTTGTTGGCGGCGGCGGTGGTGCAGAAAGATTGAGTGGGTTCCTCTACTATCCGGGCGCAAATTCGGCAGGAAAGGTAGCAGGCTACGGTTCGATATCTTATGGCGGAAGTGCAACTGGAACAGACGGAGGCTTTGGTGGTGGTGCACCCGAGAGCGGCTCACAAGAAGGCGGTTGGAGTGTGAACGGTGGCTCTGGTGGCGGTCAGGGCAGCATCTCTAACGGCGCCGCTAACGGTCAGGGTGGCGCAAGCTCAGACGGCGGTACTGGCGGCGGCGGCGGCGGCTACGCCAATGCTGGTAATTTGGGCGGCCCAAACTCTGGCGGTACTGGTGCGAGCGGCGGTGCAAGCGGTGCAAACAATGGTTCTGCAGGTTCTGCAGGCGACTCGACCAAATGTGGAACAGGTGGCGGTGGTGGTGGCGGCGGTGGTGCAACCGGCGGTAATGGCGGTGCAGGCGGCACGGCTGGCGGTGGCGGCGGTGGCGGTGGGCGCGGCATCACAACGCCAGGTACCTTTGGTGCCGGTGGTCGTGGCGAAATGTGGGTCATCAGCTGGTAGTAGCTCGAGATGATTTGATAGTTGACCATGGTATGCTAGTCGTATGAAACATTCACGCTATTGGGCATTATTTATTGGAGTGTTGTCGGCAGTTGCCATACTCGTTTTTGTAGTGGCAAATATTACTGGCATGTTGCCAGGTAGCGACCCGCGTTCTCCAGCAAATATTCGGCAATCTAATGATATTACTCTGTTGGTGCCATCAGATACGGATATTACTCTTTCTAACTGGCGTTCCAATGACGAAGCCGTCACGTATACAGCAAAGGTGTCCGGACGATCGGTTGTTGTTACTTTACAAAAAGTCCCGCTTCAATACAAAGATGACGCTGCCGCCTATGAGCGGTTTGTTGGTTCGCTTAAGCCATTTGCCGTCTTTAAGGTACCGCTTGGCAGTGTTGCGCTCATCAATCTAGTAGAAGAAAGCAGTTTTGCCCCAAACGGTCAATCGGCCGTGCTCAACGCAGAGGGCACTTTGCTTGTGGCGCGTCCAGAAGGTGGCACTATGAACCAAGATGATTGGACGACTTTGTTTGAGTCTATGAGAGCCGAGCACTAGACAGTGTAATCGCTGGCAACGAAACGGTGTTCTGGTCCTTGCTCGGCCTACAGGGTCGCATAAGAGGTGGACAGTCCTTACCATAAGCAGTAAAATACATACACCATGTGTTGTGAGTCGGATATAGGGAAACGTGTCAGCAAATACACAAGGAAAACATGTCTGTTTTCAGAGGTCGGATGTCACGCATAGTGATATTATTTGCAATACTCACGGTTAGCCTGAAGCTAGCCTCTTTGTCGTGTAAGCACCCTCGTCGTCTTGTTGCGTCTGTCCTCTCCATATTACTTATCCCATATTTTATATTCCTCCTCGCTGTGCCGGCGAGTGCCGCCCCCACCACCATGAACTTCCAGGGTCGTCTGGCAGATAGCTCAGGCAACATCATGCCTAATGGGCTCTACAACATGCAGTTTCGGCTCTTTACGGTTGCCAGTGGTGGCGCCGCCACCTGGACAGAGACTCGTGAGACCACCAACCGAGTACAGGTCACCAATGGTCTCTTTTCGGTCCAGCTCGGTGCCGTCACGCCACTATCTGCCTCTCTCTTCTCTGGCAATGATGTCTACTTTGAGATAACGCTGCCAACACCTGGTACTGCCACCTGCGGTACTGCAAGCTGTGCCTCATGGGAATCTGCTATGACGCCACGTCACAAGATGGCGACAAGTGCGTATGCGTTCCAGGCAGAGAACGCGAATACGCTTGATGGACTCGACAGTGGTGCGTTTGCTCAACTCAGTACCAACAACGCCTTTACTGGTACCTCATCCATCACGACAGCCAGCGCTAATGCATTCACCGTCGGAAACGCCAGCAACCTTTTTCGCGTTGACACCAGCGCCTCACAAGTAGTCATCGGTACCAGCGATACAACAGGCTCTGTGCTTGTACTAGATACAAAGACGGATGCGGGCGATCCTACTGGCACAAATGGAGCAATGTATTACAGCAGCAACAGCGGTAAATTCCGTTGTTATCAGGCCGGAACATGGGCGGATTGTATTACTTCGCCTGGCGGAGCGACCCTTCAGTCTGCCTACAATGCGTCAGGAACACCCGCTACGATCACAACAACAGCCGCCAAAGGTCTTAAAATACAAGCAGGCTCCGCTCCAACAGCTGATTTGTTCTCAGTCGATAATACCGGCCAAGCAGTCGTTACAGATAATGTGAACGGCATTGATGTCAATTATGTCGGGGGTGCCGCTGCTGTAGAAGGTGCAGGTTTACGTGTAGACTATGTCCCTGGGGCAACATCGGGCGGCACATGGAGCGGGTTGCGTGTCGTATCTGACACGACGGGGCCAGCCAGTGGCGTGACGGCCTACGGCATCAAGATAGAAGGGCCGACGACACCCGGCGCAGGGAGTGAGGTGGGTCTACGCGTTGCAAGTGGCTTTGATATTGGCATGGATATCGCCTCCGGTGGATTGCAGTTATCGGCGATGAATGATCCGGCTACTCCCGCGGCAGGCAATCTACGAGTGTACGCTAAGTCAAATGCTGGACGTACGATGTTAAAAGTCAAAGCGCCAAGCGGTGTTGATTATACGTTACAGCCCTTTTTTGCGACAAACAAGATCGGTATGATACAGCCTGCAGGTGGATCGGCCAACTGTACGACGGCTGCGACAAACGCGGTCTTCGGACTTATACCAATATTTCTCAATTATAACGGCACCACCACCAACGCCAATACCTGTCCGCGCATTGTCGCGTCAACCAATCTGTTTACTTCTATGAGACGCAATGGCGTGACGACGAGTACTGGCTCTGGAACACTTGCTGGAATGCGTAGCTCTGGTACTCAGGCGCTGTACTGGCGTGGAAATGCCGCAGGGCTAGGAGGGTTTTATGTTGTCGGGCGTGTTGGTATCGCACAGTATCAGTCAGCTCAGCGTACGTTTTTTGGGATGAATTCATCGACCGCTGCTCCGACAAACGTCGAACCATCATCAGTAGTAAATATGATAGGCTTTGGCTGTGATGCCGCAGATACAAGTTTTACCTTTATACACAACGACGGTACTGGCACTGCGGTCAAAGAGACGCTGACGGGGTCATTTCCGTGCAACACGTCGGGTGTAGATATGTACGAATATCGTATCTACGCGGCGCCGAATAGTTCTACCATTTATTATTCACTTGCACGGCTCAATACGACTGACTTTTTTGAGGGGAGTGTGACTATGGATATTCCTTCTAGCACAACGATGCTAAACAATCAGATATGGATATCAAATAACACCACTGCCCTTGCCGCCTCAATCGATATCGCGTCGTTTTATGTGGAAACGGATAACTAAAGTATGGCTCAACGATCACCAAAATTTATGGCAATTTCGATAGCAATAGTCATGGTGTGTCTGGTTGTTGGTACGCTACTCATCTGGTTTTTTTGGCAACGACAGCAGAACCTTGAAAATGTTTCAGTTATTGTCGAGAAGGTGAGTCGGCACTATATACTGCCACAGACTGAAATGCCCGCATTATTAACCGTCGAAGATAGCTCAAAGATCAGAACTGATTTTTTCAAAGATTCTAGGGAGGGTGACAAAGTGCTGATATACAAAGACAACAAGCTAGTCTTGCTCTACCGTCCTAGTATCGACCGTATTGTTCGGGTCGGGCCGGTGAGTATGGCTGATTTGAGTAGTCAATAGGTATAATGTAATTACGATGAAGATCACTGTTTCCGAAGATGCCAATGAGCCGACAGAGAAAAAACCGCCATCCCAGACGAAAAAATCTGCCGCGACAACGATCACTACACGCCATGATCGCCGTAAACATGTCGCATTAGTACGTCGGTATGCACGCTTAGCCATGATAGCGCTAGTTGCTGGAGCAGTATTGGTGATACTTTTTATGGCACTGCGCCCGCGCACTATGCAATCGATCAATCATAGCGGGTACCAAGTTGTCTATCTCATGAACGGTAGAGCCTATTTCGGTAAACTACAAAATACGAGCGGGGATTATCTCGTGATACGTTCGCCGTATGCCGAGCAAACTATTAGTGCACCGTCTGATGCTGCAAACACCACACCTCAAACCAAGCTGCTCAAGGTGAGTGATCAAATCTATGGCCCAGATGACAGTATCGCACTCCGCGCAGACCAAGTAGCGTTTTGGCAAAATCTACGTGACAATAGCAAGGTCGTACAGGCGCTCAAAGCTGATCAATAGTTTATACTGGGTTCATGCCAGAATTGCCAGAGGTCGAAACGGTACGAAGGGGATTATCCCAGCTGATTATCGGCAAGATGATACGAGCGGTGTCATCTGATACGCCCAAGAGTTTCCCCAATGCCACCGATGATGTGAAATCATTTGTTATTGGTGCAGCCCTCACGGCGGTGCGGCGTCGAGCCAAAGTCTTGTTGATTGAGCTGAACACAAATTATACGCTCGTCGTGCATCTCAAGATGACAGGGCAGTTGGTATATGTAGGAAATGAGCGTTTCGGCGCGGGTCATCCGAATGACAGCTTGATCAATCAGCTGCCAGATAAAAGTACACGAGTGACTGTCACATTTACCGACGGATCAAATCTGTTCTTTAACGACCAGCGAAAATTTGGCTGGATGCGCCTGGTGCCTACAGTCGCGGTTCCTGAAATTGATTTCATGAAAAAGGTTGGCCCTGAGCCACTTGAAGATGAGTTTACGACTAAAGAATTTACCCCACGTGTTCGCAGGCGAGCCAATACAACCATCAAAGCGACAATTTTAGATCAGACAGTGCTCGCGGGCGTCGGTAATATCTATGCCGACGAAAGTCTCTGGGGTGCCAAAATTCATCCTGGCACTCGAGTCAAAGATATCTCAGACGATCGGCTGGCGCAGTTACTGACAGAAATAAAAACGGTGATGCTGCTTTCTATCGAAAAGGGCGGTAGCAGCGATAGAAATTACGTGAACGCCGAAGGCAAAAAGGGCAGTTATATCGACTTCGCCCGCGTTTTTCGCCGCGAAGGTCAGCCATGCCCACGCTGCGACACAACTATCGAAAAAATCCGTGTCGCCGGTCGCGGTACGCACGTATGTCCAAACTGTCAGAAACTAACGTGAGCGCGGTACAATAGTAAGTAGTGATTCAGTTATTTTATGGTGACAATGACTATGCGCGGACGCAGGCAGTGCGTCGTTTTCGTGATGAATACCTCGAAAAAAATGGCGATCAGAGTGTCGATGCGCTGCAGGGCGATGCTGTGACGATGATGGAGTTGCCGCAGATTTTACAGGGCGGCTCACTATTTTCGTCGCAAACACTTACGATCATAACGAGTCTCAGTACGAATAAATCAGTCTGGGAAGGCTTGTCGGATTTTCTAGAGTCAGCGGGTGATATTGATCTACTGCTGGTCGAAACAAAGCCTGATAAACGCACAAGGACATTTAAATGGCTGCAGAAAAATGCTGAAGTTCGTGAGTTCAAACCGCTTGATGAGCGTGAAGTAGCGAATTGGCTGCGAACTCACGCTCGTACATATGGTATCGAGCTCCATCACGACGAGGCGGCATTTTTAGTGCAGTATTCTGGGGTAGAGCAGTGGCGTTTGCATCATGATATTGAGAAACTCGCTCTCGCTGGCAAGCCCGTATCGCGTCAGCTCATCGAAGAGCTTATCGATCCTAATCCTTCGGCTAGCGTCTTTGATCTACTCGATGCAATCATTGCGGGTAAGCGAGACTATGTACAGGAAAAGGTAACAATCATCAAACACACCGAAGACCCGTATAAATTTATCGGTCTCCTCGTCAGTCAGCTCTACGCACTATCTGTTTGTAAAGCAGCTGATCATAAATCCTCTCAGACTATCGCCAAAGAAGCCGGTATCCATCCTTATGTTGCGCAAAAAACTCTCACAGTGGCACAAAAAGTATCCGATGAAAAACTTCGTCGTATGGTGGACGCCGTCATGCAATGCGATGAACTGATCAAGACATCGGGTAATGATCCGTGGTCAATGATTGAGCTGTCGCTAGCAAAGATGAGTACTTAAAAACACCCCGGAGGGTGTTTTTAACAGATAGCGATTTATTCTCGTTATTTTTTGGCTGTTGCTTTTTTGGCAACTGATTTCTTTGCTGGAGCTGCCTTTTTAGCAGGGGCTTTCTTGGTTGCTGCTGGTTTTACAGCTGCTTTTTTCGTAGTCGATAGCTTGACTCCGGCGTCTTTGGCTCGTTTGCTCAGAGCGCTCTTTCGGCGTGCAGCGGTGTTTTTCTCTAGCACGTTTTTCTTGACGGCTTTATCGAGGGCACTGTGTGCTTTGCTGAGAGTATCGGATGACGGCTTAGCTTCAAAAGCTTTGAAGGCAGCTTTGACTTCTTTCTTAGTTGTGACATTGCGGTCACGACGAACAAGCGTTTGTTTGGCTCGCTTGATAGCTGATTTGATGATTGGCATACGGCTCCTTTTGGGGCATTAAAATAATGAGATAATTCAACGAGACACTATATCGTATCTGTTGACATCTGTAAAGACGTCAGATAATTTTCTTGACGCTCGAAATCTCTTATGCTACAGTGGTGAAAAGGACTTAAAATAAACAAAGAAAACTATGGATACGTCAAATTCTAAATCACTGATCGTTGACAAAATCAAGAATTCTACCACCATACTTTTGACGGTATCGCGTGATCCCTCGGTTGACGCCTTGGCGGCTGCTTTAAGCTTCTCCCTCATGCTTAACAAGTTGGATAAGCGTGCAACAGCGGTATTCTCCGGTGCTATACCACCGGCAATTACGTTTTTGGAGCCGGAGAAAAACTTTGAAGGTACTGTCGATAGTCTGCGGGATTTTATCATTGCCCTCAACAAGGAAAAAGCTGATCGGCTGCGCTATAAAGTCGAAGGTGACGTCGTCCGTATCTATATCACACCATACAAAACAGACTTATCAGAAAAAGACCTCGAATTTAGTTACGGGGACTTTAATGTTGATCTTGTCATCGCTCTAGGTGTTGATAGACAGGACGATCTCGACGGGGCTATTTCTGCGCATGGGCGAATTTTGCATGATGCCACTGTAGCGACGATCAATAACCGTGATGTCAAAAGCAGTCTCGGTACGATTGATTGGAGTGACGGCCGAGCTAGTAGTTTGTGTGAGATGTTGATGAGCCTTAGCGAAGCGCTCGGTAGCAATTTGCTCGATGAACAAATCGCCACCGGTCTGCTGACGGGTATAGTATCATCAACGGATCGTTTTAGTAATGCGAAAACTACACCACGCGTTATGACGATGAGTGCTCAATTGATGGCTGCCGGCGCTCACCAGCAGTTAATTGCTGAGCAATTAGAAAAAAATATTACTACCGACTCTGAGGTAGAGCTGCCTCCAGTTGCGGGCGGAGAAGTAGATAGTAAAGAGCTCAAGATCGATAACAGTGATCATGAATCGATCGTTCCTGATAAACCAATACCAAAAGCCAATTCTGTTTCTGGCTTGACGTATAAATTTGTCAACACCAGTGTAGAGCCTACGAATAATAAGTCTGAATTTTCATCCCTCGATACAGATAATTCCACAGCCACCCAATCTGGTGAATCACCAGTTGATCGTAGCCCTGTTATAAACGAAAATGACCTGCCTGGTCATTCAAATGACGACAGATTACCTGGGCCAACAGAAAAGATAGCATCACAAGAAGTACCCCAGTTGTCGGATGATAATCCACCAGCCAGCGACCAGGCTCTAGCACCATCTGAGACAACTACCACGTCAAGCAACTGGCGAGTTTCGGCTACCAAAAAACCTGCATCAAGTGAGCCAATTGGGGGTGCGCTCAACGCGACGATTAGTGAGGCCGAAGATCGACGACGGGATGATGACGAACGGGCCAAGAAGAGCTCGATTATCTATGGATCAAAGATTCCTGTCATAAACCCTCTACCAACCGAACCGATTCCGGGACAAAGTATTCCGCTTACTGCTACTACGACTGAAGAACCAACGGCTACATCCTTAGATACGGCTATGTCTTATGAAGCAACGCCTCTGGATTCTGCTGGACATCCAGTTGATGACCAAACACTCGAGGCCGCTCGTAAGGAGCTGGATAATTTGTTTGTTGACCAGCCAGGTAATTATGGCACAGTAGTTTCGCAAGAATCGTCTGCTAGCCAACCGGTTGATCCTTCCGTCGGACAGCCTGGTGTTTTACAATCTGATCAGGCTCCGTCTGAACCAACTGACGTTGCAACTTCAGATCTGGATAATCTGATAGCGGCGCAGTTACAGCCAGCACAATCCATAAAAACTTTGGATAATTTACCGATGCCACCAGTAGCACCGCCGATACCAGACTTTCCTAGCATGCCACCCCTAACACCCCATCCAGCCGTAGCAGCAATTGATCCGGTTGATAAGTATCGTAATACTGTCAATCTCAATATACCCCCTGAGCAACGAAATAAAGGTTTTGGCAATCCAAATTCACGCTATGTACCTCCAGCAGGAACCACCACTCCGCCTGCTCCTGGTCAATTCCGTATACCTGGGCAGTAGATTTAGGGTAATTATGACAAATCAGTAACGATCCATATATCTTTTCCTATCGCGCTATGCTGGAAACAGTCAAAGATACATGGATCGCTGCTGCTTTGGATTGATTATCTACGAACAATGAAGTGATCATAATGAGGCAGATTTTTTGGATCGTTGAGGCGCTCGAGATGCATAGACCCATCATTACGCTGAGTATGATGTGCTTTGATGACAGCAAGACGCGTGTCGAGCGTTGCAGAAACCTCGATTTTTTCGATTGATTCCTCCGGGTAGCCTACATCCATAAATACCCAGCCGACATTTGGTGCTGGTGCCCACGATTGTGGCAAGCAGAATAGCCGTATACGGTGCAATCGCTGTTCATGGGGCTTCATACGATAAAACACCAGGCACGTTGCTCTGGCTGCCACAATATGATCGATGTGGCCAGATATGCCACCGAGTTCAAAGCTGACAAACTCCACCTGATCAGGATGAGATTGGTCAATCGTCTTTCGAACCAGCGACTCGATTTTTTCGGCGATGTCTATCATTGAGCTGTTACAAAGAGAGCTATCTTTGTAACCGAGGTGGGTCATTGATGAAGCACCGATCAGCTCTCCTGATTTTTTCCATTCCTTGAGACGGATTGCACCGAGATCTTCGTGGTTGTCAGGATTGCTCCCCGCTTGGCCTGCTGTCAGAGTGATGAGGTGTACCTCGCTGCCATTTTGTACCTCCTGGATGAGCGTACCAGCTGGACCAAACGCCTCATCGTCTGGGTGAGCAAAGATGCCAAATATAACCTTTTTCATCCCATTAGTGTAAACTACAGGGGTGGAAAAAGGCAAAATTCTTCTCATCGACAAACCTGCAGGTTGGACTAGCTTTGACGTCGTGGCAAAGATTCGTGGCAAGGTGCGAAAATCATACACAGATATAGGTGAGAAGCCAACCAAGCGGCAGCTTCGTGTCGGGCATGCGGGTACACTTGATCCTTTTGCGACGGGTCTGCTGATTGTACTACTTGGTGACGCGACCAAACGATCCGATGAATTTTTAAAGCTTGATAAAGTATATGAGGCGACAATTCGTCTCGGCGCAACCAGCTCAACTGGCGATCCCGAAGGGGAGATCACAGTGAATCAAGAAAAAAGTATAAAGAAAGAAGAAATCGAAAATGTCTTGCACAGATTTGTCGGGGAAATTACCCAAACCCCACCTATCTACAGCGCCATCAAAATCGACGGTCAACGTGCTTACAAGCTCGCGAGAGCAGGCAAAACAGTTGATATGCCGTCTCGTCCGGTGACAATATACTCACTCGATATGATTGCGTACAATTTTCCGGATCTCAAGGTCCGTACCCATGTCAGCTCGGGTACCTATATACGCACCCTTGCCGAGGATATTGGTAGAGCACTTGGTACGGGCGCCTATTGTCATGAGCTTCGACGCTTACGTATAGGCGACTATGATATCGCCGATGCAGATTCTATCAGCGAAGCCATTATCAATATATGATTACTAGCCGCTCACTATTATTTACTATCTACCATTTACTAATTGTCACCTCTGTGATAGAGTAGTTCGGTATGATTACTAAAGAAGACAAGTTAAAAGCAATCAAAGTTGGCGCCGTTAGCAAAAACGACGTCGGCTCTCCTCAGGCGCAGGTCTCGATCTTGACGGCTCGCATCAAAGAGGTGACCGCTCACTTGCAGGCGAACAAACATGACAACATGGCTCGCCGTGGTCTGATCCAGATGGTCGGACGTCGCAAACGCTTGCTCAAATACCTTGAGCAAAAAGACTTTGCTGCGTACCAAGAGATCATCACCAAATTAGGTCTCCGCAAATAGGTTGATAAGGCTTTTAACGCAAAAATGACTCGTATCATACGAGTCATTTTTGATGTATAGAATAATCAAAAGTCGTGCGGCCGAGGGCGGGTGGTGCGAGACGAGACGTCTCAGCTATCCACCCGCCTCTCGGCGGTCCTCTTCAGCATCGGCAGCCACGCCATTCGCAACGGTCGTTGCTGTGGTCGCGGTGACCGCAGTGCTGGCACACTTGCCGTCGCTTGCGTGCTTGGCCACGGTGGCGCATCACCCGATAGGTGATGTAGCCAACTGCAGCGATCGCTGCGGCGATGCGCAAAGCGGTCGAGCTGTACGCGAGCGACGCGGCGATGATGAAGCACAGAAGGCCGAGGAACTTTGCCGCATTTTTGCTGCGCCAGAGAGTGCGCCCGGCGATGACAAAGAATGCCACGCCGACCGCTTGGATCATGAGGTTTGCGGTGAAATCCTGCAACATTGCGTTGCCTTTCTGCTGGGTGAAGAGGACTAGACACGAAGTTGTGTCTCCAGTTTTATATTATAGCAAAAATATACGAATATGTCAATAGTGTATATGGGGTCAGAGTTCAAGGTACTAGTGCTTTATTTCCCAAATCTCATCAAGCCAGCGGTAGTGTTCTGGTCCACTCTTGGCGTCGTCGAGCCCCATGCCGACCAGCCATTTATCGCCAGTGTCAAATCCGACATAGTCGGCGTGTGTGGTGCGAGACGGGACATTTTTGGAGGCGAGGACGGCTAGTTTGATACTCTTGGCACCGCGCTCGTGCAGTAGTGTCGCAACAAAATCTGACGTGATACCGAGATCTATGACATCATCTATCATGATGACGTCACGATTTTTTACTTCGGTTGTTGGTGCGAGGTCGGTCACGACAACGGGTTGTTTGGCGGTATGATCTTGGCCGTAGGTGCTTACGAGCATATAGTCGAGCTCGGGCTGAAATCCGGGATTTTGTCTGGCGAGGGCAAACATTAGCTTGCTTGCAAATGGATTTGCACCGCGCATTAGAGCGATAAATAGGGGACTACGAGCGGGGAAGTCGTCGATGATCTGAGCGGCAATCTGCTCGATTCGCTGGTCGATATCTGATCGGGTAAATAAATGAGTATAGAGTGATGTATCCATACCTCTAGTATAGACGATAGCGGAGAGTTATAGCTCGACGGATACAATCAGCGGCGTGCTTTGATTCATCGCTGATTTGAAATCAACTTCTTGGATAAAACGAGGCAAAAAAGTAACTGCGCGAGGATCAACCCAACCAAATTCTGCTAGCTCAGCCTGACCATGGCTCGTCTGCGCGAGGTCGATTGCATCGAAATCATCAACATTTGTGACCTCAAAGAAAAATTCTAAAAATTCATCGTAGTCATGAGCGTCCTCAGGTGTGTGGCTGTACTGCTGGATAAAGAGCAGGCGACCGATATCGGCATTTACGCCAGTTTCTTCGAGAATCTCACGGCGAGCGCCATCGATGAGAGATTCACCATCATCAAGACCACCACCGGGCGTACACCAAAAATCTTTACCGGTCGAATTATTGGCTCGATGTCGAACGCCAAATAGCTTGTCGTCTCGATAGATAATTGCTCGTACTGCGATGCGTCGACTCATATGTCAAGTATAGCAGCGAGAGCACTATTTATTGTTTGTTGATCGTGTTTTATCTCTAGGGTCGTTGATTTTACTATTTCTGAGACATTTTCAGTTGATGAGATTTCTGACCATCCTTTACTGCCTATGAGTACGCCTGTTTCTTCTAGTAGACCGGCTTGAGATGGTGATGCTTCGGGGTGCAATCCATACGAAACATCGGAGAGATGTTGCGCAAGCCTTGTAAGTGCTGAGCCGAGGTGCATAGTCTTGATCGTATCAGTAATTGTTGATACTAGCTGATCATCATCGAAATTATGATTAATGGGGTTCGCTATCAAGAGATGACTCGTTATTGTGTTTGTATGGGGATCACCATCAAGTTCATCCGCGTAGAGTCCATGATATTTTACCGCTCGGTTGGAGGCTGTAAGTAATAAAAATCGAGCAATGACTGCGAAAAGTGGTAGTAATTCTCGGTGATTCGCCGCAAATTCACTCTCGAGACTGAGCGATACATTGATCTGGCCAGATTCTTTTGAAGGCTCGGTTGTGAGGTAGATTGGGTCACGCTGTTCTGGTTGAGCAAATGTATCAATACTACAGATATCGTCAGCTGTTTGCCAGGGCATAGCATCGAGCTCTTTCAGTCCGAGAATCAAGTGCTGTTTATCAGAGACAAAAACCTGATAGAATTCCTCTGTGATTATTTGAAGAAGCAGGGTAGATACTAGCTGGTCATCAATACTCGGGTCGGCAGAGAGCCGGGTTAAGGTATTAGCAAATTCTTGAGCACGATCAGAGTAAAGTTCACATTCGACAACGATAGTACCACCCAGATCATATGTTGTACCCTGAACACTATAATCGAGAAATTTAAATAGGTCTTTTTCATAGAAAAAGTCATTGATGCGTTGCACATACAGGTGTTCATAGACATGAGCGAGCTGTATACAGGAGTGTTGTTTGATCAGTATGAGTGATTTCATAGGTACTATTATAGATTAAATGTGGGCCAGTTTTTGATCAGACATGGCCCTTGGTCTGAGGAGATCAGCGTCGCTTCTTGCCCTTCTTGGGAGGGCTGAACAGGTCGTCGATCCAGGTGCGCTTCGGCTGCTTGGGAGGCGTGTACTTGGGCTGACGTGTCTGTCCGCCACCTCCGTATTTCTGTTGCCCCGACTGCCCGAAGCTGTCGTGATGGTTCTTGCGGTTCATGCCGCCCTGTGGGCGACCGTTTCCTCCGGGCACTATTGCTCCTAATGCTATTGCGAGGGGATCTCGCGACATAACCACAACGGATGTTATGATTAGTGATATCATGTATTGTTTTCGAGTATAGTCAAATAGGTGAATCATTACATAGCGTGTATAGTGAGCGGAGATATGCACGATTTACAGGATACTATGGGACACCTCGAATCCGCCATGGAAGCGGCCAGTATTGCGTGGTGATGGATGGAAATGCCGAGTGGTACGGTATTTTTTAGTCCCAACAAGACGCGGATGATGGGTCGGGAGAAAGAGGACTTCTTTCACTATAGTGACTTTACCAAGCTCGTTCATCCAGATGATTACGAACCGATGATGAAGGCCATGCGTGATCACATGGAGGGAAAGACCGAGGAGTACGTGGTGAAGTATCGTATCAAACACGCCGACGGGCATTACGTACAGTTTCTAAACAAAGGCAAGATCATTGCTCGAAAGGGCAAAGAAATCGAAATCGCTGGCATCGTGCTCAATGCTGAGATAATGCATCACAATAAGTAATACATTTGCTATACTTATATCTGTAAACACGCGGAGTGTGATAGATACAACTGCCCGACTGGCGACAATTGTACCTGTTACTCTCTGCAATAAGCACATTTTTGTCTAGAGGGATGAAGTGCAAGGCAAAAGCGAAGCGCGCATGTGAAGCTGTACGAGTTTTGTACTGCGAATGAGCACAGGAGCTTTTAACGCAGTAATTTACCAACTAGCAAAAAATGTAGAAGGAGGTTTTATGCCTACGATCAACCCTAGCGGAAAAGATATTATTTCCGTATCGACCGACCTATGCGGTCAAAAACTAACACTTGAGGTCAATCGCGTTGGATTTCGTACAACCGCGAGCGTGCTCGTAACCTATGGCGACACGGTCGTTCTCGGTACCGCCATGGTCGGTAGTCGACCGATTCAGCTGGATTATTTTCCGCTCAGTATCGACTATGAAGAAAAATTTTATGCAGCTGGCAAGATATCGGGTAGCCGATTCATCAAGCGCGAGGGACGTCCGAGTGACGAAGCGATTTTGATCGGTCGCCTGATCGATCGTCCGATTCGTCCGCTGTTTCCAAAAGGCTATCGCCAAGAGGTCCAGGTGGTCAGCAGTGTGCTTAGTATGGATCCAAATTTCCGACCAGACGCTGTGGCGATGATTGCCGCGAGCGCCGCATTGATGCTAACCGGTACGCCATTTGATGGTCCGGTCGCTGGTATCCGTGTTGGTCGAGTAAATGGTGAGTTCAAGGCCTTTTTGACGCCAGAACAGCGCGAGCAAAGTGACCTCGATCTCGTCGTCGCTGGTATCGAGAGCGGTATCACCATGGTTGAGGCCGGTGCAAATGAAGTGACCGAGGAGATCATCCTCGAGGGTATGGCATGGGCACACAAAGCACTCCAGCCTGCGATCAAGCTCCAGCAAGAGCTGGCCAAAAAGATCGCTCCAGCTCAGCAAGAGTACGAACTTGTTCTACCAAACGAAGATATCCAAAAGATTGTCGACGCATGGGTGGCAGGCAAGTTTGGCGCGGCGCTACGCAAACCATACCCAGAGCGCAACGAGATGGTCAATGAAATCCGCTGGAAGTTCCACGAAGAGATGGCAGAGAAAGTTGGCGAAGACTACGTCACTCAGCGTGATGAATACGACGAAGCATTTACCATGGCACTGCATCACGATGTTCGCGAGGGTATCGTCAGCGACAAGACTCGTCCCGATGGTCGCAAGCTCGATGAAGTTCGTCCACTCAGCTCCGAAGTCGGCCTGTTGCCACGAACGCACGGCTCAAGCCTCTTTACTCGGGGTGTGACGCAGGCGATGAATATCGTGACACTTGCCCCACTCAGCTATGCCCAGATGATCGACACTATGGAGGTAAATGACGGTGAGCGTCGCTACATGCACCACTACAATGCACCTGGTTATACTGTCGGTGAAGTTCGTCGTCTCGGTAGTCCTGGTCGTCGCGAGATCGGTCATGGTTACTTGGCCGAGCGTGCACTCATGCCGGTGCTGCCAAGTACCGAAGATTTTCCATATGCTATCCGTAGCGTCACTGAGATCATGAGCCAAAACGGTTCTACCAGTATGGCTGCTACCTGTAGTTCATGTTTGGCACTGATGGATGCCGGTGTACCACTCTCAGCACCTGTTTCTGGTGTTGCGATGGGTCTGATGATGGATGGTGATACGCCGTATGTTTTGACAGATATTGCCGACGCCGAAGATTTCGCTGGTGATATGGACTTTAAAGTGACCGGTACCGAAAAAGGTGTCACGGCGATGCAGATGGATATGAAAGTCCACGGTCTTCCTGTCGATGTACTGCGCCAAGCTGTTATGGCTGCTAAGCCCGGTCGTCTCCATATCCTTGAGCATATGAAATCAGTTCTTGATGCGCCTCGTACCGCTCTAAGCAAATTTGCTCCACGCATCGAAAAATTGATGGTAAACCCTGACAAGATCGGGGCTATCATCGGTAAAGGTGGTGAGACGATCAACAAGATCACCAAAGAAACCGGTGCCGAAGTTGACATCCGTGATGATGGTCTAGTGACGGTATCGGCAGTGAACAGCGAAGCAATCGAAAAAGCTTTGGAGTGGATCAAAGGCCTGACTGAGGAGCCAGAAGTTGGCAAAATCTACGAAGGTAAAGTCGTCAAGATCATGGAATTTGGCGCTTTCATCAACATCATGCCCGGTATTGACGGTATGTGCCATATCTCAGCAATGAGTGACTCGCGAGTTGAAAAAGTGACTGATGTCGTCAAAGAAGGCGACATGGTGAAAGTCAAGCTCGTTGCTATCGATGACCGTGGCCGACTTAGTCTCAGTATGAAACCTGCTGATCTAGCATAGGTTTATGTAATCTAGCCTACAGAATACCGAGTCATATCTCGGTATTCTGTAGGTATGTATAGAGGAGTTATGCGTATCTGGAATAACCCGACAGCGAGGCGGATTATTATTTGGGCATGGCCGTTTGTTCTCGCCTGGATAACCAAGAAGATGAATCAAAAAACAGATAAGATGGTTGCTAAGAAATCTTCTTCATTCAAAAAACGTTCATAGTTTTTGTATAATCATCGTATGAGTCAAACAGATGAGTTGGCAAAGCTACGAGATGAAATAATTGCAAAACGTGTCTGCCCTCATCTACGAGATACAGCCACTCAGCTCGTCATGGGCGGTGGTAATCCTGATGCCGATATCGTATTTATTGGTGAAGCGCCAGGTAAAAAAGAAGATGAGCAGGGTTTACCGTTTGTCGGTGCAAGCGGACGATTTCTCAATGAGATGTTGGCAGCGGCAGCTATGAATCGAGATGATGTGTACATCACAAATATCGTCAAATACCGCCCACCAAACAATCGCGACCCGAGCGAGCAGGAAAAACGCGAGTTTTGGCCGTATCTCATGCGACAGCTGGAGATTATCAATCCGCGTGTTGTCATCACGCTCGGTCGTCACAGCGGTAAGTGTTTTATCCCTGAGCTCCAGATCTCACGCGATCATGGTCATGCAAGAACAGTCGGATATATTAAAAAGTTAGATTCACGACAGGCAGGTGCGGATGCGATGCAAGGCGCAGGCGAGCAGCGGACTGAGGTGTATGAAAAATACTCCAAAGGAGCAGCGGAGACTGCAACCCAGCAGCGCGCTGCAAGCCACGACGGAGTCGGCAGCTCCGCTGACGAGCAGGTCGTGGCGACCTGGCTTGTCGTGCCGCTGTACCACCCCGCAGCAGCGCTGTATAACGGCAGTATGCGTCAGACATTAATCGATGACTTTCTCGCCGCCGCCAAACTTGCCACAACCAAATAAAGCGGGAGTATAATGAGGGTATGATCAATCCTGAGATTAGCGCCGTCTATGACACTCTCACGCCCGATGAAAACCAAAATGGCAAAAATGATCGGTTTCAGTACGCTCGGGCGACCAAAGGACCGCATCAGTATTTTGTAAAATCAGCTATCCGTTCCGACATGTTGCCGCATATCCAGCGCGAGCTCGTATGGTATGAATTTATGAACCGTATCGAGGCGTATTATCCCGACCGTCATTTTCGCGGCATGCGCGTCGAGCGACGAATTGGACGCGATACCCTCGTCTACGAATATGTTGATGCCGATGTCGTCGCAAGAGCGGGTGAAGTCGATCGCTGGAGGGCAATTATGCCGCGTTATGCGCTGATGCTCGAGACCCTCGATAATGTTGCGGCTGGGTGGAAATCCGAAGATTTGCCCGATGAACCATCGCGCAGTGTCGATACCTATGGGATGTGGCAGGAATGGTTGGGTGACAATCTAAGCAAGGTAAAATACCTACCGGCTGCCCATAAATACGTCGATAGTACCAAGTGGACCCTCAAAAAGATGATGCAGCATGGGGATTTGAGTCCGTGGCAGATCTTTGATGTCTCGGGGGAATGGATTATCTATGACGGCGAGCGTTGCGGTACTGATCTATTTCGGTTTTATGATCTGGCGTACGGCTATACGCGGCTATACTGCAACTTGCATTCTCCCGAAGGAGCGGGCGAATTATTGCGAGAATTTGTGCGAGTCCATACGAGCGAATCACGCGACGAATTTGTCCGCCAATTTCTACCTGTCCTGACGCATCGCACCATAGGGGTCATCGCCGATGCCTACAATGACCAGGCGACCAATGACTATCTCAAATCAGCCGAACACTTACTCGAAGTATGCCTCGCCAAAAAGTTTGATGAATTGACATAATGTTATAAATTTGATATAATATAGATTGATATCTATGGAATTCTTCATGGGTGCACATTTCGTCGCCACAAACGTGGCACTGGACAGAGGAGAAGTAATGATATTTTTCTTTGGATTCGTATTGCTTGGCACGGCCATTGCTTTGACTTTCGGGCCTTATCAAGGGCCTGAAACCGGTATCGTCGTCTTCATGCTGTTGGCCGGGACATGCATGACGTTCGCCTTGGAGTTCGCTGTTTCACGCATCGTCAAGGCGATCGAGAAGGGTCGAATGATCGAGGATCTCCAACGAGACATCAAACGGCAACGTGCCGATCTCGAGGCAATGTCGAAAGACATCTAACCCCTAGGGGACTCCTCTGTCCCCGCAACTAGCTACATGACTGTTTCGTGTGTCTAGTCGCGGTGATATTGCCTACCTGCAGGCGACTTGCTATAATAAGATAACTTTACGAGAGGGAACATACTGATTATTACCACCCCTCACCACTGAATTTCAATGCAAATTACATTCATTAATTAAAAAAGAAAAAGGAGAATCGTAATTTATGGGTCAACGAAGACTCGCTACTCCTCAGGCGGATAATCCTGCCAAACGGAATCAACCAAATCAAAAACGCGTCCAAGATACTGCCGTCATGGCAAGCACCAGCACGCGTCGCGGTGAAGTGCAACGCGCACAGCGCCGCATGTCCGAAAACGTCAATGTCCGTGCAAGTCAGCATCGCATCGACATACCGGTCAACAAATCAATTTTTAATGGCTACGATGGTCGACAGTTTACACTGCTCGATGCCAAACGCCAACGACCGAGTAATCGTCCAGCGCTCAAAGTCATCCCACTCGGAGGGCTCGGTGAGATGGGGATCGGCAAAAACATGACTGCGCTGCAGTACGACAATGATATCCTCATCATCGATATGGGATTTTTGTTTCCTGGATCAGACTATCCGGGTATCAACTACATCACGCCTGATATCACGTGGCTGATCGAGCGCAAAGACCAAATACGCGGTGTCGTATTTACTCACGCCCACCTTGATCACATTGGCGCTTTTCGGCATCTCATACCTCAAATACCCGCACCAGTCTATGCGACTAAATTTACTATAGGCATGTTGCAAAAAAACATGGAAGAATCGCCCGATGATTATCAGCCGGAGTACCATGAACTCAATCCAGAGGCACATGACAGGGTGCAAATTGGTGACAGCTTCAACATAGAATTAGTGCGAGTAAATCACTCGATTCCTGACGCGGCGGCCGTAATCGTACGTACTCCTGTAGGTAATATCCTCAGTTCCGGTGACTGGCGCATCGAAGAAACGCCAGTAGACGGCAAAACTTTTGATTTTACACGTATTGCCGAGATCCAACAAAAAGAAGGCTTCTTGCTGATGATGAATGAGTCAACCGACTGTGAGAATCAAGGTAGCAGTAGCGTGCATAGCGAACAAGACGTCGCTCACAACATCGGTGAAATTATGAACCTCTACCCACAGAGTCGACATATTGTGAGTTGTTTCTCATCTAACCTGCATCGTATGCAATTGATTATGGATGAAGCCAAGGCTCACGATCGTAAGATCGCTTTTGCTGGCTACAGTATGATTCAAAACCTCGAAGTCGCACTGCGAGCCAATGCGATCAAGATTCCCAAAGATGTCGTCGTCAAGATGGAAGACATCGTCAAATTACCGGACAGTAAGGTCACAATCGTTTGTACCGGTAGCCAGGGCGAATTTAACGCCGTGCTCAATCGTATGGCAACCGGTGCTCATAAACATGTCAAGATCAAAAACTCTGATGTTATCGTATTTAGCTCGAGTATGATCCCTGGTAACGAAAAATATATTGTCCGTACTGTCGATGGTCTGATGCGCGAGGGTAGTGATGTCTTTCAAGACCGCCGTCTCAATCTACCCGGTGTTGGCCGGATTCACTTAACAGGACATGCTTATTACGATGATCATGTTCGGCTTATCTCTGTCGTCAATCCGACGTACTATCTACCGAACCACGGTGAATTTCATATGCTTGTGCATAATGCCGAGATGGCAGAACGCGAATGCGGTATCCCGAGAAACAACATCTTTGTATGCGATTCAGGTGATGTCGTCGAGTTTTATCATGATGGTAGTGCCAAAAAATCAGGTCGAATACCAGTCGGCGGTATCATGTACGACGACAGCGGAGCAGAGGTATCAGAAGTCGTCCTCAAAGATCGTATCCATATGGCAAACGAAGGTATCTTTGTCGTCGTGCTGACAGTTAGCAAATCGTCAGGCCGTTTGCTTACCAGCCCGGATATCATTTCCCGTGGTTTTATCTACCTGCGTGACAGTGAAGATCTGATGAATCTCATCCGTCAGTATCTGAAGCAAAAAGTTACTCGCCTCTTTAACGGTCGCAAGATCGACATGGAAAATGCCAAAAAAGAACTTCGCGATGAGTTAACTCATCTGTTATATGACCAGACACGTCGTACGCCGATCATCATACCTGTTATCAACGAAATTGGTGGCTCAGCGCCGCAGCAGGGCAAACCGAGTACTCCAAACAATCAGCGTCCACAAGGCCCTCGTGCACCGTTTGTCCCCAAATCAGACTGGTCCAAACCTATCACCCACGATACCGAAACACCGCACCTAGCTGGTCGCAGTCCACGGGATATCTAAAATAAATTTTTGCCTGATACTCTATTGCTGTCAAAACCCTGTCTTATACCTCGTCGAGCAAAAGTTAAGCCAACCGTTTATTAAATAAGCTCTTGCATTTTGTAGTAATTTGTGCTACAATAAAAGCGTAAACAGATATCGACAGGGTAGATGTCGACGAAGTATAATCAAACTATATGGCAAAAAAGAAAAAACGATCAAGCAAAAAGGTCGACAAACCTCAACACCAAGTGCCGGATGGTTTTTGGCGACAGGTGTGGGCTGTTGGGTTTGTCGTCTTGGCGCTGCTCCTCGTTGTCGCGATGTTCGGATCCGGTGGGCCGTTGCTTGATTGGATCCTGGGTGCATTCAAGGCACTATTTGGCGGGGCGGTCTATGTATTGCCGCTGTTTTTTGTGTTTATCGCCGTAAGTACCTTTAAGGCCGAAGAAAATCGTGTTGCAACAGTCATGAAATTCGCCTCTCTTCTCGTTGTGGTCTGGCTGGCCGGACTATTCGGCGTGTTCTCAGGGCAGCCAGATAATAGCGAGATTGCCCAAGAGGGTGCTGGCGGTGGTCTGGTCGGCTGGCTGGTCAATCAAGCCATGCTGAGCCTTGTCAATACATCGGTGGCGAGTTTTATTTATATCGTCCTTATCATCATCACGCTGTTATTTGTGCTGGCGATTCCGCCGCAAGCGATCATCGACTTTTTCCGCAATCTTTTTGTGCGTGATTCTGATCCTACGATGGAGCGAAATGCCGCAATTGCCGAGAAAGCATCAGGGGTTGAGACCAAGCCTGTTGGTGAATTCAAACTCAACGAAGGCGTCCCCACAGTGATGAGTAGTGACAGCAAAAAAGGTCTCAGTACGCTGCGTAATAGCATCAAACAGGACAAAGTTGCCGAGAATCAAACCGCACTCACGAGCACGAGCGACCCTGACTGGGAGGCGCCAAGTCTTGATCTGCTAGAGAAAAAACAATCTCCAGCCGACGCTGGTGATGTCAAACACAACGCTCAGATTATCAAAGACACATTGAGCGAATTTAGCATCGATGTCGATATGGAGGGGGCAAATATTGGTCCAAAAGTGACGCAGTACACCCTCAAACCACCAAGCGGCGTCAAGCTCAATCGTATCTCGGCACTCGAGACTAATATCGCGCTCAACCTTGCGGCCCAGGCGCTTCGTATCGAAGCACCAATTCCTGGCCAGCGAGCCGTCGGTATCGAAGTACCAAACCGTAAAGCTGCCGATGTTCGTCTCTATGGTATCTTGACGGCAAAGCAGTGGAGCGGTGCGACGGAACCGCTCAGTTTCGCCGTCGGTAAAGATATCGCAGGTGATGCTGTCGTCGGTGAGCTCAACAAGATGCCGCACCTGCTGATTGCTGGTCAGACTGGCTCTGGTAAATCGGTCATGATCAACACGTTACTTAGTAGCCTCCTATATCGCAATAGTCCGAGTGATATGCGTCTGATCCTCGTCGATCCAAAACAAGTTGAGATGACGCCGTATGCCGATATCCCGCATCTGCTGACACCGATCATCACCGAGCCGGAAAAGACCATCAGTGCGCTCAAATGGGCTGTCAATGAGATGGAGCGTCGCTATAGTTTGCTGGCTGAGGTAAAAGTCCGCGACATCAAGAGCTACAATGCCAAAAAACCCGAAGAGCGTATGCCATACATCGTGATTGTTATCGATGAGCTGGCGGATCTGATGATGGTGGCGGCGCGCGATGTCGAAGCGTTGATCGTGCGTCTAGCCCAAAAGGCTCGTGCTGTCGGCGTACATCTGGTGCTGGCAACGCAGCGCCCAAGTGTCGACGTCATAACAGGACTCATCAAGGCCAACGTACCAGCTCGCATCGCCTTTACCGTGGCATCTCAGGTAGATAGTCGTACTATCCTCGACCAGGTGGGTGCAGAAAAACTCCTTGGCCAGGGTGATATGCTGATGTTGACGCCTGCCATGAGCAAGCCAAAGCGTATTCAGGGCGCGTGGGTGACTGATGACGAAGTCAACAAGATTACCGATCATCTGCGTATGCAAAGGCCGCCACAGTATGATGAAGAGATTGTTGCCCAGCCTGTACAACTCAATGGCAAGGGCGGTGTCGTCATGGACTTTGATGGTGGCGAGAGTGATGATATGTTCCGTGACGCTGTGCGCGTTGTGATCGAAAGTCGCAAAGCCAGCACCTCACTCCTGCAGCGCAAACTTCGTATCGGCTACGGTCGTGCAGCGCGTATCATGGAAGAGATGGAAGAGCAGGGTATCATCGGTCCGGCCGACGGAGCTCGTCCACGAGAAGTACTGATCAGTAGTATGGCCGATCTCGGTAGTGATAGCGATGACAGCGACACTACGGACGAATACGGGATACCAAGATAAAACTACTTGCTTTTTGTCTCAGGCAGGCGTATACCGGTATATAACCGAACAAACATAAACAGCGTTTGCACGGATATAATCAAAAAGGTACAGATCTATGGCAGTTGAAACACTTCATCGTCGAGATGTCTATCAACCAGATGGTATTGATGTGCAGGCTGAAACGGCTGCAAAAAACCTCCTCGCTCAAACCGAGAAAGAACTACTAGAAAACCGTACAGAGGGTGTTATCGCCACGATTCGCGGGCTATACGGTCAATATCAGCGGAGGCGTGTTGGCGACAGAGTCCATATCGGTGATACGATTCGTGAGCACGAAGTAATTGCAACGCGTACTCCTGATAAATCTCGTTTAGATGAGATTTTTGTGATAGATACGACCTATGATCCCATCTATAAATCCCCTCAGTCGTCCTATACCGCGACGCTACTGTCATCGACACATGTTGATACGATCCATATAGATGCCAAGGGCAAGATGACGTTTGATCGCATGAGTGATATGGGAACAATGCGCGTGCGGGATGATGAACAGTGCAATGAGATTATCAAAGACCTGTATCTACGCGCTATGATCGCCAAAGGTACCTATGAGATGAGATCACCAGAGCAAAAAGACGAAGCTGATCAGGATACGCTCCAGAAATTGGCTGATTATGGGTTTGTGTCTAGCCGAGCAACTTCATTAGAGTAGTCGAATATGTCACATTTGTGATATAATATCTCTGTAATTAACCTAACTGCTATTTTTGTGAGAAAATAGCTCCGCTACTCGCGGAACCATAGGAGGTATCTATGCGAGAGTACGAACTAACGATCGTACTGCATCCTGATCTCGAAGCAGATCCGGCTCCAGTACTCAAAAAAGTTCACGATATCATCACTACTAACGGTGGTGAGATCAAAAAAGAAGACAACTGGGGCAAAAAACGCCTTGCATACCGTATCAACGGTGAGGATTTTGGTCTCTATGTCTATTTTGATGTAGCGTTGCCCGCAGACGCAGTCGCAAAGGTCAACAGCACACTCAATATCACCGACGAAGCACTTCGTTTCTTGCTGGTAAGTGTTGATCACAAAGCACGTTCAGCTGCAGCTGAAGCCGCCAAAGAAACTGACGACAAAGAAGAAGAGTAAAGAGTAGACGAAAAGGAGAGAGACGATGGCAAAGGGGTTTAACAAGGTGATACTGATGGGGAATCTGACACGGGATCCCGAGACACGCACAACGCCAAGCGGCCAGAGTGTGACGCAGTTTTCACTGGCAGTCAACCGCACCTGGAAGGGCGCTGACGGGCAGCAACAAGAAGCAGTCAGTTTCATTGACTGTGTCGCATGGGGTAAAGCAGGTGAGATCATCGCGCAATATCTCGGCAAGGGTCGTGCAGTACTGGTCAGCGGTCGTCTCGACCAACGCAGCTGGGACGACAAAGAATCCGGCCAGAAGCGTAGCAAGGTCGAAGTTGTTGTCGAAGATTTCAATTTCGTTGATAGTGGTTCTGGTGCCACTGCTGGTGGTGGGTCATTTGATAGCGGTAGTAGCAAAAATACTGCAAAGAAACAATCGAACGCACCTGCAGACGACATCGATGACCAGCCAATCGATCTCAGCGATATACCATTTTAAATAGCAAATTTACATTTTTCAGTTCGCAATTTACATTTGTTTTGGCTCATCTTTGATGTATTGTCGCTAGATGTGAAATGAGAATTGGCTAATAGTTTTTATCTTAAGGAGAAAAATTTTATGGCACGAAGATTTAAAAAAGACATACCTGCATATTTTGACTATCGAGACGTCAAAACATTGCAGCGTTTTATCAACCCGTATGGGCAAATTGAGCCAAGTGCAAAGACTGGCCTCAATCCTCGTCAGCAGCGCCAACTAGCTGTCGCTATCAAACGCGCTCGTCACCTGGCTCTGATGCCATTTGTTGCACAAGGCTAGAAAGATATTTCACAATTTACAATTTTCATTTTACATCTTCTGTTATGTAAACGTTTGTTAAGAGAGAAAAAAGTTTTTGTGAATTGTAAAATGCTTAATGTAAAACAGGAGTAATTATGTACGGTCCTACAGATCTCAAAAAAGGTACGGTTATCCAGATCGATGGTCAGCCGTACCGCGTCATGGAATACAACCAAAAAGTCATGGGCCGGGGTGGCAGCATCGTCAACGTCAAGGTAAAAAACCTTGTGACTGGTGCAATGCTACCGAAGACATACAAAGGTCAAGACAAGATTGAGTCTGCTGATGTTATGAATCGAACGGTGCAGTATCTCTATACTGACGGCAGCGATTTTCACCTGATGGATCCAACGACATTTGACCAATTCCAGATCGATGCCGAGACGATGAATGATGCCGATAACTATCTCCACGAAGGTGATGAAGTCAGCTTGCAGTTCTTTGGTGATCGCGTGATAAATGTCGAACTGCCAACTGCGGTTGCGCTCAAAGTCACGTATGCTGAAAATGTTGTCAAAGGCGATACCACTAGTAGTGTACTCAAAGATGCCACGACCGATACTGGTCTGGTTGTTAAAGTACCGGCGTTTATCAAGACGGGTGATATCATACGTGTTGATACTCGAGATGGTAGCTATATTGAACGGCAAAAATAGGTCATGGTAAAACAACGGCTTGATCAAGCATTATCTACGCGCGGCATGACTCGTACACGGTCAGAGGCCGAGAGCTGGATACGACTTGGTAAAGTGACCGTCAACGACAAAATAACCACAAAGAGTGGTTTTTTTGTGGATGATGACGATGATATTCGGCTCGAAGCGCCGGAGCGGTATGTATCTCGTGCTGGTCTTAAATTGGCAAGTGTTGCTAGTGGATTTGGTATTGATTTTCATGACAAGATTGTCCTTGACGTCGGTTCGAGTACTGGAGGATTCACCGATTACGCTTTGCAGCACGGTGCTCGAAAAGTTATCGCAGTCGATGTCGGAACTGATCAGCTCCATCCAAGCTTGCGCGATGATCCGCGGATTGAGTTGCATGAAAAGACTGATATACGGGAGGTTGCGCTAGAGGCAAGAAGGATGAAGGAAGAAGGAAGTAAGTCACATGTTGCAATCGAGTCGCCAGATATCGTTGTGATAGATGTCAGCTTTATTAGTTTACGTGAGGTTCTTCCTCATATCTCTTCATTCATCATTCACCCTTCTTCTATCTGCATAGCCATGCTCAAACCGCAGTTTGAGGCTGGACGACATCAAGTCAGTAAAGGTGTGATAAAAAATGATGCAATCAGACGGGAAATATTGCGAGATTTTGAGATGTGGGTGAAACGGTATTTTGTGATCAAAAACAAGTCTGATAGTGAGGTAGTTGGCATGCATGGCAATCGTGAGCGGTTTTATGTCTTGCAGATAACGAATAAAAAGTTGCAAAAATGATACAATTATTCTATAATGACGACAGCCACGTGTTGTGGTGGGCCAGTAGAGGCAATAGCTGAGCATATGTTTAGCTGTGTGACTCCTGGTCATGCAACTTAACATCTGATTTATCTCTATTGTTTTTGCTGGTCTCCCACGCCGTGGGAAATCAAACCCTTCAAGGCCATTAGGAGGCCAACCATGCGCAAGCGCTTCAGGCGAGCATGTCTCGCAGCCATGGCGGTGATCGTCATGGTACTCGGTCTTGGCGGCCTCGCCGTCAATGCCTACGCAGCCGATTCTGGGCTGTTTGGAAGGATTGACAAGCTGAACCTCGGAGGGGGCCTCTTTCGAGTGAACCTCAGCGCGATCAGTAATGATCAAGAGCCACGGCCTACTGTCAGTGGCACACTCTCAGGAGGGGGATTGACTGCCAGTGGTAGTAGCGTTATCCCTGGTACGGTGTACAGCGGTGTCGCGTCTCTTGAGATCGATTGCAACAACTTCCCGGGAGAAGTTACGGTGACCGGCACTATGACGTCTGATGATGGCTGGTCTTGGTCAGGGGATCAGTCGGTTTGTCGTCGGATTCCAGTGCCTGATAGGCCTCAAGTAGAGGACGACCCTGCAGTGCAGGGTGACGCCCACTACGTACTGCCTGCCAGCACTCCTGACGTCTACTGGAGTGCCGATCGAGATGGAAACGTCTCGGCAGTAGTCTATAGAGACTCGTTTGCTGACTGGACTGTGGTGAAGTGGTTCCCGGCACCGGAAGACATCTACACCCCACCGGTCGACACTGACGGTGATGGCGTTCCCGACAAGGATGACGCCTTCC
>CAZHUZ010000003.1:27940-41082 GCA_964535835.1 uncultured Candidatus Saccharibacteria bacterium
TCGGCGACAATGCCGACCAGTGTGACAACGAGTCCGGCCCTGCCAGCAACAACGGTTGTCCGGTAGTGACCCCACCGGTCGACACTGACGGTGATGGCGTTCCCGACAAGGATGACGCCTTCCCGAACGACCCCAAGGAGTCCAAGGACTCTGATGGGGACGGTGTCGGCGACAATGCCGACCAGTGTGACAACGAGTCCGGCCCTGCCAGCAACAACGGCTGCCCGGTCGTCGTGCCCCCCACCGACACTGACGGTGATGGCACGACGCCGACCAACACGCCGACGCCGCCGAGTACTCCTTCGGGAAACTCGGTGACTCCGGCCGCAACGTCATCGACGAGCACCACCACTGCTGGCAAGCCCGCGGCGGTTGCTGCCTATCGTGGTGACGGTGGCGTCTCGATGTGGCTGTTGGGGTTGTCGGCACTGGGCTTGGCAATTGCGCTTGTCGTACGTCGTCGAGTTACACAGGCCTGACCGGGTATTCCTAATACAGGAGGAGATGAATCGGATCTAATTTGACCCGAACCTCATCAATACGTCTGCGTGACGTAGCGATGACAGCATTGGGTCCGAGCCCAGTACCTACTATGTATCCGTACATAGCAAGGGCTGGGCATTTCCTTGCCAAAAATTATTGCTAATGTTATAATATAAAACATATTATGGGCAGAAATCATGAAAATGAATTATCTATAGATGTACCTGCAGAGCGCAGGTCAATTCGACGTGGCGGGAAGTTCCTAGCTAACGGCACAGCGATAGTAGCAGGGACAGCATTGGCCTCGCAATTGTTTACCGCATCAAACTTTGATGCTGCCGCACAAGCAATAGGTGCAAACGGGAGTGCCTCAACGCGGGTTATTGGTGGCGCGCCACTAGTACCGGGGTCATCGTTTGACGATATAGATCCACGCTATAGACCAAAATCAGGTAGTGCACCCACACCAACAATTGAACCAGCAAAACAGGAGCCTATCAATAGTACTTGCCACGAGGGAGAAGCAACTTCAGTTAGCTGGGATGCGATGGGTATCAAAGATGCGCCGATAGAAAAAATCGGCATTGATCCTAATACGGGCGGCATGGCGAAAACAGGTAGCCAATATACCTGGGGTATATATGAAGCACCTGGATCACCCAAATTAGGTAGCCGGGAGGGCAATGTGCTATCGGGTGCAGAACGATTTGGCAGTGGTGATTCGATTTTTCCGGCTAATTACGAAAAACTGTTAGCTGAGATGGCTGTCGGCTCTGTTATAAAATTTACTATGGCGGACGGTGGAACGTGTAAATATAAAATCGACACGACGTTTCCTACTGTCGCAAAACACCTCCCAGAGGAAGGTGGCGATCCAAGCACGACGGCCTACGCAGCAATCATCAATCGGTATGACCTCTATCGCACAACTGGATCACCTGGCATTTTTGTCGAAGGTTGTACCGGCCCATGGGATGCAAAACATGGCACAAGTTACTACATGGGCATTGCTGTCGGACATCTCATGTCTGACGAAAATCCCTGATAGCGGCGGCGAATCACTTTGTCTTGTTGAATCGAAATTCAACCACGTCATCTGGTTGCATGACATAGTCACGCCCAACGGTATGGACTTTGCCGGCTTGTTTTGCGGCCAGTTCTGATCCGGTTGCGATGAGGTCAGGGTAGGAGATGATCTGAGCGGCGATAAAGCCTTTTTCAAAATCAGTATGGATGACGCCGGCGGCTTGCGGTGCTGTATCGCCTTGGTGAATCGTCCAAGCACGAACTTCTTTGGGGCCAGCGGTTAGATAACTCTGTAGCCCGAGCGTATGATATGCCGCGCGTGCGAGCTGGGTGAGTCCTGATTCATTCACTCCATAACTCTCGAGGAGCTCATGAGCATCGTGGTCATCGAGGCCACGTAATTCTTCCTCGAGCTTTGCACATACGAAGACATAACCATGTGGCGCAACCAGAGATTTCATCTGGGATAGTAATTTCTCATCTGTCAGCCCATCTTCATCAACATTGAAGACATAGATAGTAGGTTTTGCTGTGAGCAAAGCCAGACCGTAGACCGTAGACCGTAGACCGAGGGAGAGGGCAGTTTTTCCTTGATTGAGTCCATCCTGAATTTTGACAAGTTGATCATATTCTTCGCGCTTGGCTGGGTCGGACTTCATGTCTTTTTGAAGTTTGGGGAGGTGTTTCTCAATTGTCTGTAAATCGGCAAGGATGAGTTCGGTATTGATAATCTCAATGTCTTTTTGGGGGTCGATAGGCGCATCATCATGGCGCAGTATATCGTTATTGTGAAATGTCCTCACAACATGCACAATCGCATCACACTCGCGGATATTGTGCAAAAATTGGTTGCCTAGTCCTTCCCCTTTACTGGCACCGGCAACAAGTCCGGCAATATCGACGAAGGTGACAGTAGCGGGGATGACCTTTTCGCTTGAGTAAAGCTTTTGGAGGTCGGCCAAACGTTCGTCAGGCACAGGAACAATACCAGTATTGGGCTCTATTGTTGCAAACGGATAATTTGCCGCGAGCGCTCCTGCATCCGTCAGCGCGTTAAAAAGCGTCGATTTCCCGACGTTTGGGAGGCCAACGATACCAATTGAAACACTCATATAACAATTATAGCGTCATCTCGATAAAATATTGGAAAAAAACAGCGCACGTGTATACTTATAAGCATGAGCATAAAAGCAAGTTTGCAGAGTGCAATCAGGGCTCGCAGCACTAAGAGATTATTGATTATAGGTGTGTGCTTGTTAGTGTTGGTGGCTGTAGCTGGTTTTACGGTACGCTATTTTGCAAATCGTTATTCACAACAAATCAATACTACTTATTCAGACGAGCCGACCGAAGAAGGATTGCGTAAGGCTAGAGAGTATACGAGTATTCGTGTGGTGTATGCCGGTACAATCACCAACATCGATGAAGCAACTAAACAAATTGAGCTAAGTACCGATACTGGTCTGCGAGTTTTAAAATATGATGATACATCCCATTTTGTGCGTGGAAAAGCTTATACTAAAATTCCGGTAGCTGATTTACCCCGTGATCGGGTAATCTCTGTCGTCTATAATACAGCGAGTGAGCGGATAGTGGAGATCATGCTATGAACCAACGGGTTAGATGGCTAGGCGGTTTTTTGTGTTTACTAACCATAGTTGGCAGTATTGTCTGGCTGGATTCGACACCTGTACGGGGTTTCACAAAACCACTAGAAGATGCGGTAATAGCCAATGAGGTTAAGCCTATTGGCGCACCTTATGCTGTTAGTGATTCAACTAATTTATCATTGATACTCAGCCTAGCGGAGCTTCAAAATCTTCCCAAAGATCTGACTAACTGGCCCAAACGCAGCGAGGGTTGTGGGCTGCCTAGCGAATGGCCATCGAGCTCGGCGTATAAAACACTTCCTGTGGTGCCGGATGCGGCCGGTTTATATGAGAGACGAGTTGCTACCTACGCACAATTGGATATATGGCTAAACGACCTGAGGATTAGCCAGACCGAAAAAGACAATATAAAATACGGTCGTCTAAGTGGCCGTTTCCGACCGATGGTAGGAAAGTGCCAAAAATCAAATCAAGGTAGTTATCCGGGTATTGCTCAATTACTCGATGCGGGTACTGGGACTGATCCGGCTTGGTCAACATTTCCTGGCCAAAACAAGGGTGGTTGGAGTCTGTCCCCAGTGTTATTCAATGGGTGGGCAAGCAACGGAGGCTTTTTCCCTGGTAGCGACTGGAAACCCGCAGTAGTTACGGAGCGCACTAGGGCACCGAATGTTAACACGCGTAAAGCTACGTGTTTGTGGTATGGTTCCCCCAACTCTGATCGGACGGCACAGAGTGCGTGGTTGGACCCAATGTATAGCGGGAGCCCACTCAGGACTCAGCCAATGGACAGCTCAGCAAAAGCGATTTGGGGGAGCAACTGCAAAGATGATACTGATTATCACCCTAGTATCTATGAGAGCAATGGCTACGATAGTCCATCATACAGCTACGAAGATTTAAATAGGAAACTTTTCTATATTAATCCCTTGTATAGTAGTGGGACGACAATATTTCGTAAAGTGTTTACATTGACGCAAGATGATATGGATAAGATTATCGCCGCCGAGTCGCGAAATGGCGGATTGGGGCTCGATATCTTAGCGGATGACTGGTTCACAGCATATATCAATGGGGAAATGTTATCTACACATGCCTATGCAGTATCACCAACACGGTATATCAGGGTAAGATCAGATACGCTACAGGTGGGCAATAATGTTTTGGCAATTCAGGTTGATGATAAAATAGTAACACATGGTGATATAGCATCTATCGGCCAAGGTTTGATATACCAACTACGGCTATTTGATGATCCGTTAGCGGCCAGTAACTATACCCTGGTACCAAAAGTCAGTAGCAACGGTATGGCGATAGTAGTGCCAGGCGATACGGTAAATTTCAGTTATACTGTTGACAAAACCGGTGTTAATTCTAATATGACATCTGTCGGAATCAGACAGATTATTATACCACCTGGTGCGACTTTCCCTACGGGATTTGTTGCGCGCAAAAATGCTGATTGCTCGACATATACGTCTGGCTCTACGGGAGGTGTGACATGTTCGACCCTGTCACGTCCATCACAAAACTTTACTGTGCCGACAACAAACTTGACTGATGAAACTGTGCCGACAGGGTCATTGACGGCAGGTACCCAAATCTGTCGCGTTTTGTTTGTTGACTCGTATAATCAAGCACCAGCTCCCAATAATAGTCACAGCGCTGTGGTGTGTGTGCTGATCGCACGTAGCCCAACAGCTGCGATTGTCGGTAGTGATGCGTCAGCAGGCGGTGATAGCGTAGCTCCCTTTAACAAGCAGAGTGGCTTTCTCGGCAGTAATGCCGCTGCGAGCACGTACGGATCATTTGGAGAGTATGCTTTGTTGGCAACCGGTCGAATAAACGGTTTTAGTTCATCAGCTTTGATGGGTGGGTTGGGGCGCAATCTCATGTTTGCAAATTACGGACTATCTAGTCCGTCTGATGGGGGATTCTATCGTGATAACCATGTCATTAGTGACTATGCGGCACGTTATGGTGCGATAGTCCCTAGCTCTAGCCCGATTTTTCCATCATCAGGCGCTCTACCGACTGGCGGAGGAGTCACATACTATCGAGCCGCTGGTCCTATAACAATAACGCAATCAACAGGGATAACTGGACGAGTGATTATCTATGCTCCCGGGCAGACGGTAACGATAGCTGGCAATATAACCTATAACGGCGTTGGTCTTACATCTTTTGGAGCAGCTCCTCAAGTCGTTATCATAGCTGATAATGTCAGGGTTAGTGGCAATGTTGATAATATAGATGGTCTATTGGTAGTAAAAAATGTATTTACAAGTTGCTCAGAGGCTGGTGACAAGGCGGCACCGACAACCTCGGCTATGGTGGCGGGGGGGCAATGCGATCGCAAGCTGACGGTCAATGGTGCGGTAATAGCAGGTGATGTATATCTTGGGCGATCAGCCGCGACTCCGAATTCACCGGCTGAAGTATTCCGTTTTCGGCCAGAAGTTTTCTTGACGCCATACGAAGCAGGTAAGACTGATTTTACTCTAGTAACAAAGAGTGAGATAGAATTGCCTCCCCGTAACTAATTTTTTCGATTATTTTTTTAAACGCTTATGCTATACTAGCAGGTATATGAAAGGGATAAGTTCAGTGGGCGACTTTTTCGCGCTTGATATCGGTACAACAGCTGTGCGAGTAGTACAACTCACACGGTCAGGAAATCTATGGACGCTTAGTAAATTTGCTAATGTACCAGTCGATATAAAGATTTCTACAAGTGATTCTCCTGAGGATCAACGTCGTCTGGCTGAAGTAATAACTTCGGCCATCGGCCAAAGTGACGTTCGAACACGTAATGTTGTAATCGGTGTTCCTAGTAGCAGAATGTTTGCCACGATAGTAGAGTTACCGCAGATGACACCTGCAGCGCTTGCAGGTACTATCAAGTATCAAGCCGAGCAGTTTATCCCAACAAACATTGAAGAGTCCAAGATCGACTGGGCGGTTGTAGGAAAATCCCCCAAGGACCCAACTCTCGATGAGGTGTTGATAGCTTCGGTCGCGAATTCCTTTACCGAGCAACGTCTTGATTTGATCGAAGGATTAGGTCTTAATGTTATAGCGATTGAACCAGATGCATTAGCGCTTTGTCGGGCCTATCTAAAGGAAGAATCACAAGATGCTCACGTGATTATTGATGTTGGCGATTTTGCTAGCGATGTTATTATTACGATCGGTGATACTCCACGCCTAATTAGGTCATTGCCAACAGGGTTTAGTACACTTGCCAAGGCTGCTTCGCAAAATCTTATCGTTGATGAAAAGCAGTCAGCCCAATTTATTCTTAAGTTTGGTCTTGACGAAAGTAAGCTAGAGGGGCAGGTAGTCAAAGCGCTTGCAAGTACGATTGATCAATTTAGTGCTGAGCTAACTAAATCAATAAATTTTTTCCAAAATAAATATACCGATAAACCAATAACAAATATTGTTTACTCTGGTTATGCTTCTACTATTCCTATGTTCGGTAGTTATATCTCGAAACACACCGAGATAGCAACTGGCGAACAGGCCACACCATGGCACGATGTTGAGGTTTCGGTCAATGCTCAAGAATCACTCAAGGATATCACAAGCCACTTTGCAGTAGCGGTAGGTTTGGCTAAAAGGAAGAATATATGATAGAGCTAAATCTGCTTCCAGATCTTAAAAAAGAGTTTATCAAAGCCCAGCGTATGCGCAATACAGTGGTTTCAGGCTCAATTTTGACGATACTAATTGCACTGGGTCTATTAGCACTGTTAGCTACTATTGTTTATGGTGCTCAAGCAGTCATTATAGATAATCTGAAAAAGGAAGTTACAGAAAATCATAAAAAACTTGCTGCAAAGCCAGAAATTAATAAGTACCTAACAGTTCAGAACCAACTAGAGCTGATCGGCTCGGCTGCCTCCGAACGTACTGCATATGATCGGATATTCGATTATATAACTAAACTCAACCCAGCACCGCCCAATGATATAACTATCTACTCCCTAGTAGTTGATGCTGAGACATCTTCAATTACCCTTGAAGGTTCAACGGCTAACTTTGAGACTGTTAATAATTTCAAAAATACGCTAGAGAATGCCAAGCTGGCATATAGCCTGAATGGCGAGAAGCATGAAGGCAATTTTTTCACTGCAGTAACGGTGGCTCCACCAACTTTGTCGGCGGCTGATGGTCGGCAAACAGCCTATTTCAATATTAGTGTGGCATTTGATCCGAAGGCGTTTGATCCCGATGCTAAAGACATCAATGTTACCATACCAAAGCTCGTTACTTCTGATGCTGATCGCCATTCACCACGTGAGTTGTTTGGCGCATCACCGATAAAGGAGATAAATGATGGAAACTAAACACAAACAAGGCCCTGAAGATACTACATCGATAACCGGTGTGAAAAAACGTCAGTCAATCGATCGTAGTGGTCGAATCGTATTTGTCTGGGTAACGATTGCTTCGGTAGTTGTGACTGTTGCAATCATTTTAGCGCAAGCGGTTTTCAAGCAAATGATGTTTAACAATAAAGTAACGTCAGCCTACTCTAAGACCAATAGTACAATTGTCAAAAATATTAAGTCATATGATACGTTGCGCACCGAAGTAGGTAAGTTAATCGCCAATAAAGAACTGACCGCGTTGCGCGTTATGCCTGAAGATACTGCTGTCCAAGTAGTAATTGATGCATTGCCAACAACTAATGATACCGTGAGCCTTGCGGCATCTTTGCAACAATCGGTGTTAGCTAGATCGGGCGTAAAAATTGAGAGTATTACGTTTGTTGGAAGTGATGCTACAACAACGACTTCGACGGGTATTTCTAAAAGCCAAAGCCAATCGACACAATCGTCACTGGCGGAAATACCGTTTATCGTGCAAGCCAGTGGATCCTATGAAGTCATACAACGCATGATTAGTGACATGTCGAAGTCAATTCGTCCAATCAGTATCCAAAATGTTAAATTGTCTGGTGCAAGTACTAATATGCAAGTCCAGGTTCAGGCTAAGACATACTATGCAGTACCCCCCACGATCGATTTGGGTAAGGAGACAATTGGATTATGAAGCGCAATGAAATAGCTCTACTAATATTAATTATTGGCATAAGCGCATTACTGAGTTACTTTACGCTGAATAGTTTGCTCGACGATAAAAAGGCATATAAAACAGAGGTTAAGACTGCTCGTGAGATAAAACCTAATCTTACGCTACCTCCTGATAACCGCGTGTTCAATGCTGAGGCATTTAACCCGACGATCAAGGTAAAGATCGGAGATCAGTCAGGTCAGCAACCGTTTAATGTGACACGTTAGGTTAATTTCATGTCTGCACTGACCGAAGAACTCCAGAATAAGCTCGAAGAGAGGCTCATAAGTGAAGGTTTGATCGATAGTGATACTGTCACTCGCTATCGAGAGCGCGCCAAACAGGAGAGTAGATCATTTATTGAACTACTAATTGAAGACCATTTGATAACAGATGAGGCTCTCACAAGACAAATTGCCTATGTATCTGGATTACCGTATGTTAACCTTTCTAACGTTCAGATCGATCAGCATGTATTGAATTTATTGCCGATTGATATTGCCGAACGCTATATGTCAGTACCATTAGGCGAAATGAATAAGCGTTTGGCGGTAGCCATGCTTGATGCAAATAATGTTCAAGCAGTTGATTTTCTTTCTAGCAAAATCCAAAGACCGCTCAAAGTATATATGGCGTCAAGCGGAGGAATCCGTAATGTACTAGATCAGTATCATACTGATCTCGAGGGTGGTGTCAGCGAGGCTGTTAAAACTGCTACGTCCGAACAAACTACTGATCTCACAAATACAAAAGAGGTGCGGGCAATCGTACAGGACTCCCCAATATCACGTGCTCTTAACACAATACTTGAATATGCTGTTCGAACGCGTGCTTCGGATATACATATTGAACCGTTAGAAAATGCAGTTAAGATACGTTGTCGTGTTGATGGAGTGTTGAATGAAGTAATGAAACTACCCAAAAGTATTGAACCGGCACTCATCTCACGTATAAAAATATTGTCTAGCCTCAAGATTGATGAACATCGTATCCCTCAGGATGGTCAGTTTGCAGTTACGATTGCTGATCGTGAAGTTGATCTACGTATTGCTATCAGCCCAGTGATTTGGGGTGAACAGGTTGTTATTCGACTGCTTGATAAATCAGGATCAAACTTTAAGTTAGAAGAGATGGGCTATGCAGGGCGCACGTTACGCGCCATTCAAAAGGGTATCCGTAAACCCAACGGTATGGTGCTAACATCTGGCCCAACTGGTTCTGGAAAGACCACGAGTCTATATGCATTAATCCAAGAAATATTCCATGAATCAATCAATATTGTGACCCTCGAAGACCCTGTAGAGTATAAAATGCAAGGAGTTAATCAGATCCAAGTTAATGCTGAGGTTGGCTTAACATTTGCAACGGGGTTGCGTTCGATATTGCGCCAAGACCCAAATGTTATTATGGTTGGAGAGATTCGTGATTCTGAGACAGCTAACCTCGCTGTGCAAGCGGCATTGACAGGACACTTAGTCTTTAGCACGCTTCACACTAATTCTGCAGCCGGTGTTTTGCCGAGGCTTCTTGATATGGGGATTGAACCATTTTTGATCGCTAGTACAGTAAATACTGTGATCGGCCAACGGTTAGTGCGACAGATTAGTGAAAGCAACAAGCCGTACCGCTCAAACGAGCTTGAGACGAAGAGCATACAAGAGACCATTGGACATTTATTACCGCGGAATAAGAGCGCAGTTGCACAAGTTTCAGCCGATTTAGGCTATAAAACTCTACCACTTGCGACCGAAAACGCTTATACTTTAATGAAGGGGGTTGATAGCCCTCAGTCCCCTGGCGGCTACAAGGGAAGGCTTGGCCTATACGAGGCAATGGATGTGTCGGAATCAATTCAGAATCTGATAGTCAAGCGGGCTCCAAGCGCGGAGATACAACGCCAAGCAATAGCAGAGGGCATGATTACAATGCGACAAGATGGCTACCTGAAGGTCTTGCAAGGCGTAACGACGCTGGAAGAGGTTAACAGGGTTGCGGCAAATATGGCTTGATAAAAAGGGAGGAATAATGCAACCACAATCTGAAGTAAGGATAGAGCTTTTGCTCGAAGACGTTATCCGCAAGCGTGCGAGTGATTTGCATATTCAGACGGGCTTACAGCCTATGCTGAGGATAGATGGAACATTGGTGCCGGCAGCCGGTACAGCACCTTTATCTGTTGAAGATGTCGAGAAACTTATTTTTGCTATTCTTGACGAACAACAACAACAAGTTCTGCTAAAGGATAAAGAGTTTGATTTTAGTTTTGCTTTCGGTACACTAGGAAGGTTTCGTGTCAATGCATTTCATGAGCGCGGTAACTTGGCGGCCGCACTGCGTCTCATCCCCAATGAAATTAAAACAATTGGCGAGCTCGGCTTACCTAACGTAGTGAATGAATTTGCGACCTATCCAAGAGGTCTGGTACTTGTAACAGGTCCGACAGGTTCTGGTAAAAGTACTACATTGGCAGCACTCGTTGATAACATTAATTCCGAAAAATCACACCATATCATTACCATAGAGGATCCGATTGAGTTTACTCACAAGAGTAAAAAATCTGTTGTTGTCCAGCGAGAGGTACACTATGATACCTACTCATTCTCGGCAGCGCTACGTAGTTCGCTCCGTCAAGACCCTGATGTTGTGTTGATTGGTGAGATGCGTGATCTTGAGACAATCTCGGCAGCAATCACTATCGCCGAGACGGGGCATTTGGTATTTGCAACGCTTCATACTAATTCGGCTGCCCAGTCGATTGACCGTATGGTCGATGTCTTTCCACCACACCAACAGCCACAAATTCGTGCACAGTTAGCAAATATTCTAATGGCGATCACATCACAGCGTCTCGTACCTGCTATAGGAGGCGGTCGTGTTGTTGCCGCTGAGATACTTGTAGCAACATCAGCTGTACGCAATATTATTCGTGAGGGTAAATCTCATCAGCTTGATGCGGTGATCCAGACTGGTGCCGATCAAGGTATGCAGTCGATGGACAAGACATTGGTCGGTCTGGTGCAGGCAGGTACTATTACGATCGACGAAGCTCGAAATTATGCCGTTGACCTAAGTGAATTTGACCGAATGATGAGAGGATAAGATGCTGGAGTTTACTTACACAGCCAAAGAGCTATCTAGCAACAAGCAGGTTCGTTCGACTGTCAAGGCTCAATCCGAACGTGCTGCAGCAAAGCTACTGATAAGTCAAGGTTATACACCGATCGAGATTAGACCGGTCGTTGAGAAAGATAATTTATTAGATCGGTTGCGTAACCGTATTTCCTCAAAGGATAAGATTATTTTTACTCGGCAGCTGTCGACCCTTATCAACGCAGGTCTGCCACTAGCTCAGAGTTTGCATACAGTACGTGACCAGACTGCAAATAAGAAACTGCAAGTTATCATCCAAGATATTATTACGAGTATTGAAGGTGGCTCGACTTTGTCCGTTGCCTTTGGGAAACACCCGAAGGTGTTTGATAGTGTTTTTATTGCCTTAGTGTCAGCAGGAGAAGTATCTGGTACTCTCGATAAGGCATTGGCACGGATCGCCGATCAGCAAGAAAAAGACGCAGAGATTATAGCTAAAGTTCGAGGCGCAATGGTCTATCCTCTGATTGTTAGTGTGGTAATGATGGCAGTTATTATCTTTATGCTCGTGACAGTCGTACCGCAGGTAGGCAAGCTGTATGATGATCTTCACCAGCAACTACCGATTTTTACAGTCATGCTAGTAGCTGCATCAGAGTTTATCAAAAATTTCTGGTACATCATACTCATCATTTTAGGCCTAGGTATCTACTTCCTGCGTAATTGGATTATGACGGAGCCTGGTCGTCGTGCTTTTGATAGCTTCAAATTAAACATACCGTTATTTGGCGAGCTATTTCGCAAGCTTTATATGGCGCGTTTTTCCAGAACAGCTCAAACGCTGATGTCTACTGGAGTGCCAATGCTCGAGACATTAGCTATTACGTGCAAGGCAATTAACAATATTCATATCAGTGATGCCATTAATCGCGCGGCTGATAAGGTGAAATCAGGTAAGTCATTATCCTCGGCTCTTAGAAACGAACAATATGTTTTGCCGCTAGTGCCACAGATGATAAGTGTTGGCGAGCAGTCAGGTAGTATCGATGGGATGCTTGACAAAGCAGCAACATTTTACGAGAACGAATTGGACCAGACGATACGAACACTCTCAACCATGATCGAACCAATCTTGATGGTAGCATTAGCTTTGGTGGCTGGCCTGATGATTGGTGCGGTACTGTTTCCTATCTATAATCTAGTAGGTACTGGTGGCGTACATTGATAGGTGGGGTACACGCTTGTGCTTAGATGGGTCGATCTATATAATAACTCTATAAATATAACATTATGTGGCAATGTGAAAAGGGCGGGCTATATGAATCAACAATTAATCAAATCTAACTCAAGACGGCAGCTAGGTGGATTTACTATCATAGAGGTAGTCTTGGTACTGGCAATTGCCGGCCTGATCTTCCTTATGGTATTTATAGCTCTACCGACACTACAGCGCAATCAGCGCGATACGCAGCGTCGTAGTGACGTGGCTCGTCTCAAATCGCAAATCGCTCAGTTTCAGACGAATAATAAGGGTGATGTCCCGACACAGGCAACCGCTGCAGGCTGTCCTACCGGAACAGGTAAAACTATTGGTGACTTTATTGTAAAATACGTTGACGGTAATAATTTTACTGATCCTGATGGTACAGTTTATACTGATTCGTCACGTTGCTTAGCAAGCAGCACAGTACCAACCACGAAAGGACAGTGGCGTTATGCTACTGGTCAAATATGCAATGGTGAGAATATTACTTCGACTGGTGCTGGTACACGGGATTACGTTATCCAGATGAAACTTGAAGGTTCTGGTACCCACTGTGTTGACAGTCGTTGATGTGACTGATTGTAAAT
>CAZHUZ010000003.1:41182-50633 GCA_964535835.1 uncultured Candidatus Saccharibacteria bacterium
TTGAAGGTTCTGGTACCCACTGTGTTGACAGTCGTTGATGTGACTGATTGTAAATATCTTTCTTGCGTTTTATAAACGTACGGCTATATAATAACTCTATAAATATAACATTATGTGGCAATGTGAAAAGGGCGGGCTATATGAATCAACAATTAATCAAATCTAACTCAAGACGGCAGCTAGGTGGATTTACTATCATAGAGGTAGTCTTGGTACTGGCAATTGCCGGCCTGATCTTCCTTATGGTATTTATAGCTCTACCGACACTACAGCGCAATCAGCGCGATACGCAGCGTCGTAGTGACGTGGCTCGTCTCAAATCGCAAATCGCTCAGTTTCAGACGAATAATAAGGGTGATGTCCCGACACAGGCAACCGCTGCAGGCTGTCCTACCGGAACAGGTAAAACTATTGGTGACTTTATTGTAAAATACGTTGACGGTAATAATTTTACTGATCCTGATGGTACAGTTTATACTGATTCGTCACGTTGCTTAGCAAGCAGCACAGTACCAACCACGAAAGGACAGTGGCGTTATGCTACTGGTCAAATATGCAATGGTGAGAATATTACTTCGACTGGTGCTGGTACACGGGATTACGTTATCCAGATGAAACTTGAAGGTTCTGGTACCCACTGTGTTGACAGTCGTTGATGTGACTGATTGTAAATTGTAAATAAAATACTACTACTCCTGATGAGGAGTAGTAGTATTTTTAACCGTATACTGCTAGCATAGACATAGTGGAATATCTGATACTTGTGCTACTCGGTCTCTGTTTCGGAAGCTTTATCAATGCGTTGGTATGGCGTATTCGAAACAATCGTGATATTTGGCGTGAGCGGTCAGAGTGTACGCATTGTCACCATCGCCTGGGATGGCTTGATTTGTTACCGGTCATTAGCTGGTTGCTACTGACCGGTCGATGTCGTTACTGTCGTCAACCGATTGAAGACAGCCCAGTGGTTGAAGTATTAACCGCATTGTTTTTTGTTGTCTCATATATTTATTGGCCGATACGTCTATCGAATGGAGAGGGGGTAGTTTTATTAGGGCTAGGGTTATCACTAATAGTTGTTATGATGGCGCTTTCGGTTTATGATGCGCTTTGGCAACAACTGCCAACGATATTATCCAAAATATTTATAGGTTTGGCATTATTGTTTGTCCTAGTACGTGATGTGATAGTTAGTCCACGCCCGTTGATCGAAATAGTCTTTGATGCTGGTCTAGGTGTACTGGTTATCGCTGGCTTATATTGGGCATTATATAAGGTTTCAAAAGGCAAATGGGTTGGTGATGGAGACAGCACTATTGGTATAGGGTTGGGGTTACTACTTGGATGGAAATTAGCCATACTAACGGTTTTTCTTGCCAACCTACTAGGTTTATGCGCCATAGTACCTGGTCTATTACTCGGAAGAATTACCAGACGTACTAGGATACCCTTTGGGCCATTTTTAATGCTGGCTGGATGGATAGCACTCTTGTGGGGCCCGATGATTATTAACTGGTATGTCCAGTCCTTGCTTAGTATCTAAAAACAAACAGAATCACAGTTTGCACATCATCTGTAGTAGAGTATAATCATAACTGTTATGCATAATGGGCAGGGCTTTACAATTATAGAAGTAATTATATTTATTGCTATTTCCGGTGCTCTTCTAACTTTTGCATTTATCGGTATGGGCTCGTTAGCTCGCCAAGCACGATTTTCTGATTCGATAACATCTCTCCACAGTACCATCCAGCGTCAATATGAAGAAGTAGCTAATGGTGTTAACACAAGAGCACCTTCTGTTGGATGTTCAGGTACTCTTATGCAACCAGGTACTGACGACTGTTTACTGCTAGGTAAGGTTATTACGTTTGAAAAAGATACATCTGTTGTAAAAATCCGCTATGTCACTGGACGAATATTGGATGATGATTCGGTCTCTATTACTGATGCTATTCGACAAGCAACCCCTTCTGTCCAAAGTAGTGGCGAGATCTCTTACGAGATTCAATGGGGGGCGATCGTTAAGGAGGCATCACGCGCTTCATTACCAGTAACGTCACCACCGTTCAGTGATAGCTACAGACCAGGTGATACGACACGCACGCTCATTAATTCAGTAGCATTTTTGCGAAGCCCGCGCTCTACACAGATTATCCCCTATTACTTCGCGTCTGCTAGTGCTAGCAATTCAGATATCCAGATAGGTTTGAACCGAGCAGTAGCCGCACCAGATGTAACGGCAGCGGTGACTGCGTCAGTCTGCATTTACAATCCCAAAGAATGGTCGGTTAGTCCACCTCTTGCAGCAGTTGTATTTGGCCAGGGGAGAGGGAGTAGCATTATCACTGCAAACTTTATGCCGTCACAAGGTATTGGTGGGGTGTGTGCATGAAACGATACCACACACATCAGCAGGGCGATACGATTGTTGAGGTGATTGTCGCCCTAGCGGTTTTTGCGATGGTGACTGCGAGTGTCTTTGCGATTATGCAGCGTGGTAGTATCAGTGCTTATGATAGTCTTGAGCGATCGATGGTACGGCTCAGACTCAACTCACAAACTGAATTATTAACTTATTTTAGAGATGCATACACCATAGCATTAGCCAATCATCAACCCATTGCTGCTGGCTCACCTGCCGACTTATGGCAAACTATTGTGAGCAAGTCCGATTCAACTCCTCCTACAGTTGCTGATTGCAAGCCGTTTGCATCATATTTTTATATTGTACAAAATACTACTACTCATAACTATGAGTTAGGGACAGCACCTTATGAAACAGCCAAGATTCTGCCCGAACCCGGCAAAGGCTTGTGGTTATATGGTGTGAGGAATACATCGTCAGTTAATAGAAAATTTTATGATTTTTATGCTATGGCATGTTGGAGTACAACCACATCCCAGCAACAAACTATGTCATCAATAGTGAGGTTATATGATCCGACACCATAATAAAGACGTTCTCCACCATAATAGACGTGGCTTCACCATAATCGAGTTAATGCTTGCAATCGTCGGAATTGCTTTCCTGCTTTTATTCATACTGTTTGGGATTGTCTATGTGGCAAATCTGTATGCTAAAGGTGTGGCTATGCGTCAGATAAATCAAGCGGGCCGACAGATAACAGATGAGTTCAGTCGTGCACTTCGCTATGGTTCAACTCCAATTGTTCTGGCCGATAAACATCGTCTCTGCGTGGGAGGAAAAGCATATATTTGGAATGAAGATAGCTCTGCTTGGAAAAACACTACAGTCAAGGGAGAAGATATACAACTAGTTGTTGTGGACAACACAGCACCTTGCGATAACCCTGTGACAACATCACCCTCAAATGATATTCCTTCGAATGCTTTATCACTATTGGGTGATGCTATGGCCGTTCTGAAATTAACAGTCGTTAAGTCATCAAGCGATCCGATATACAACATTTCAATCGTGCTTTCTACGGGAGGTGATAACAAACCTATCTTCATCGGGCCAGGATACGGGTGTAGCCCGGTTAATGGACAGCACTGTGCTTTTGGTGAATTCGAGACTAATGTGTATGCAAGAGGAGGTTAAGCTTGTGAGTAATAAGTACCAGATGTCATCAGGAATGGTTTCGATATTGACGGTGATATTTTTTATTATATTCATAACGATATTGTCTGTTAGCTTTATTAAAATTATGGCAGATGAACAGCGTCAATCGATTGATAATGATTTATCTGCTAGTGCCTTTGCAGCTGCCCAAAGTGGAATCGAAGACGCTAAACGGGTTATAGCCTATTGTGCCAATCCGACTGATCCAGCAGATATACCTGCATGCCAAAGTGCACTGCAAAGCGGTAATGGCGCTGGTAATTGCGGTGTATTTGTTGACGGCAGTAGTGGCATGAACGGTTTGCGCAGTAAGCTCGGCATCAAGCTATCAGCTGATGGAAAAGAAGTCGTTGTTGGCGCAGATGATGGGCAATTTGCCCAGTATTACACTTGTTTAATGATTTCATTCAACACCTCTAATGTTAAATTGGATGTGACGGAAGGCAAGAGCCAAATCCAAGAGCTGCTAGGCAGTGCTGGTTTTGACCAGTTAGATATTGCGTGGGAAGATCAAAATAGTAACTATGCTATTCGTCCAGCATCGACACTACTTCCCGTCAGCAGTCAGTGGCGTGTTGGTACCACAGCAATCCCGCCAATTTTACGGTTACATTTTATTCCCTACACACAACCGATCGACGTGAACTTAACTGAGTCAGCTTCACGAACTATCTTTTTGTCACCTGCTAGCAATCCTTCAGCGGGTAGTTTGAGTATTGATGCTCGTGGTGGAGTGGGAGATCTGCGCAGTAGTCTTGCGGCACCTATTATTTATAGTGGTTGCGATGTTACGGTAGGGTATAAATGTACTACGAGTGTGGCTGGTTTTGATACAACCAAGCGATATTTTGTGAGAGCCTCGTTACTCTATGGTGCTAATAGCACAGTCACAATAACGCCAAAACTAGCTGGTAATCCCGTCATGCTAAATGGTGCTCAACCCAAAATAGATGTTACTGGACGCGCCAGTGATGTCTATCGACGCATTGAATCCAGGGTAGCTTTTCAGGCTCCTGGGGCTATCTTTCCTGAATATGCTCTCGAAAGTACCTCGCCTGTTTGCAAGCGCATGGTAGTGACTAATAGCGCTGCGACGACCAGCTTTAACTGTCCATAATAGCGCTATTATGTGTTATGACGATGAAATCGCTGGTGAATCTCTTTGAGATGGAGGTCAGTTACGTGTGTATAAACTTGGGTCGTTGCTATGTTGCTATGCCCAAGCATACTTTGCACACTTCGCAGATCCGCACCATTCATCAGAAGATCAGTCGCAAAACTATGGCGCATGGTGTGCGGTGAAACATGTTTGGTGATGCCAGCGACGCGGGCGTATTTACTAACGATGCGCTGGACTGAGCGAGCAGTTAGGCGTAGGAATTCGCCTCGTGTATCGCCTTCGAGATTGCCACTATAGCGGATAAATAGGGGAATAGCTTCATCGCGACGCGTTTTGAGGTACTCAGCGAGCCACTCGCTAGCCTCTGGGCTGACGAATACCGGTCGATCTTTTTGGCCTTTACCACGAACACTAAATTCTCCTCGAGCGAGGTTGATATGATCACGATTTAGGTTAACAAGTTCTGAAACACGCAGCCCAGAGCTAAAAAGTAGCTCAACTATGGCGCGATCACGTAGGCCAATAGCATTATCTGTCTTGATAGCATTGATGAGCCGAGTAACTTCATCGGTCGAGAGAAACGATACTTGTTTGCGGCGTACTTTTGGCAATTCTATTTTTTCTGGAGTGAGCGTTTTTATATCTCGCTTTGAACAATATGCCAAAAAACTACGAAGAGCTATCAAATGGTAGCTTTGTGTGAGGGTGCTGAGGGTACCGCCATCAGCAGTTTGGTAGCGGTTGAGCCATAAACGCCATTTTCGCACCAGCTCAGCGTTGAGGGTCGAGATCGGTTCATCTCCGGCAAACTCAATCAAGCGCTGGAGGTATAAGTAGTAGTTTTCGGCAGTTTTTTGGCTACGACCACGTTCTACCTCTATATGCTCGATAAAATCACTTATGAGCTCAGAAAAATATTGTGTTGCTACCATATGCCCATCATAAGACTTTTTTCATTATTTTGCGACATTATAACCTCGTATTTGTCATGGACAACTAAATAAGCCATATTATACAAAAATTTATGTTAACAGGGATTGGTAAAGGCTAGGTTATAATAGGGGAAATGAGTATTATTGAATCAATTGTATTGGGTGCTATCCAGGGGTTGACGGAGTTTATTCCGATTTCTAGTTCCGGCCATCTAGTCATCGCGCAGTATTTTATGAGCGGTGCGAGCGAGCATCTGTTTCTGGAATGGATAAATGTCGGTACGGTGTTGGCGCTTATCATCTATTTCCACAAACGAATCATAGATATAATTACAACGATAATCACCAAAAGAGATTACCGACTTGCAAAAAATATTGTGATTGCGATGTTGCCAGCAGGGGTGTCAGGATTTTTGTTGGCTGATTTTATCGAAGGCAATGCGTTTTTTAGCAGCCCTTGGGTGGTTGCGGTGACTCTAGCTGTCGTCGGTATACTCCTCATTATTGTTGATAAATTACCACACTTGAGTCACATAAAGCACAACGCAGAGTTGCCCAAGAGCAGGGCGCTGACGATCGGTCTTGCTCAGGTACTAGCACTTATACCGGGTACTTCACGTTCAGGGAGTACGATTATAGCTGGACGTTTGATGGGACTAAGCGCCGCTAGGGCGGCGGAATTTAGTTTTTTGGTATCGATCCCTATCATGTGTGGTGTCATAGCAAAACTTTTCGTTAAATCATCTGACCGAAGTTATTTACTCGATAATTTCACCCCATTACTGGTTGGCAATATTGTGGCGTTGATCACCGGCCTCATCGCCGTCGGCTTTTTAATGCGCTATCTCGAAAAACACCCACTCAGTATTTTTGGCTGGTATCGTATCGGCCTCTCAGTAGTCCTCATCTGTGTACTTCTGTTACAATAGGAACAAAGGAACTAATCAAAGGAGCTATTAATGGAACGTACGCTTATCGTATTTAAACCTGATGCAGTACAACGAGCAATTATTGGTGAGATTATCACACGATTTGAGAGGGCAGGACTTACGATTGTTGGTATGAAGATGGTGTCGCCTGGTGAAGATCATTTCCGTAAGCACTACGAGGGGATTGGTAAGCTTATATCAAGGCGTGGCGAGGATATTTATAACGTGACGCTTGCTGCAATGTCTGAGTCGCCTGTGATCGCGGTAGTACTTGAGGGAATCGATGTTGTTGAGCATGTACGTAAGATGGTGGGTGCAACTGACCCTAAAGATTCACAACCCGGAACGATTCGTGGTGATTACACACATATTAGCCGCGCGTATGCGATCGAAAATGACATGACGTTACCAAATATCATTCATGCTTCTGCAGATGTATCAGAGGCAGACCAAGAAATTCCTCTCTGGTTCAGTGAAGCTGAATTACATGAATATGCTGTCCCAACTCGTCAGACAATTCATGGACGCAAACCTATTAAGAAATAGTCTGAGATATAATAATCCTACGTGTCCCCGTAGTTCAACGGATAGAATAACTCCGATCCTTTGCGAGCAGATATTGGTTCGTGAAGCGCCGACCCTCTCGCAGTCCACTGGTAAGTGGACGAGAACGGGTCAAGCGGAAATAACGAGCATCTGCCTGCGGCTGAGCGGAGTGCCTGACAGTCGACGACTGGAAGCGAATCCAACGTGCGCTATAATAAACCTACATGTCCCCGTAGTTCAACGGATAGAATAACTCCGTCCTAAGGAGCAGATATTGGTTCGATTCCAGTCGGGGATACCAACGCCTCTAATTATACGAAGTATGATTAGAGGCGTTGGTTACTCTCGGCACGAGAGTACGAACCAATAGGGGCGGTGTAGCGAGCAAGGGAACGCGAGAGCTTGCTCTCGACCCGTTGTGAGCGGAAAAGTCCGCGCTAGCGGACGCTTTCCAGTCGGGGATACCATGTTAATCGTTGTATAATAAATACCATGAAGCAATTTGAGGGTCAGCACGATGACGAAGAAGTTCTCTTTGTGTTTCGTCGTCATATCATCGCTATGCGAAAAGGCTTTTATCTCCTCTTGATCCCATTTTTGATTATGTCGTTGCCGGCACTCATTATCCCAATGCTGCCATACGACAAGCTCCCAGAGTGGTGGCAAGACCCACTCAACCTCATGCTGTTGTCCTTGATAGGTCTTGGCATCGGGGCGATATTATTCGCATACCAGTGGATGGGATGGTATTACAGCGTGTTTATTGTGACCAATATGCGGCTGCGGCAACTCACACAAAATACTATTTTTGGTAAAAAGGTTATCGACCTTGGACTAACGAAAATCCAGAATATCAGCTATACTATTGATGGCTTTACTGCGGATGTACTCGGTTATGGCACTATCGTCGTTCAGACATATGTTGGTGACTTAGTGCTCGATCGTATTCACCATCCCGAAGAAGTCCACAATAAATTACAGGAAGCCGTTCGTACGGCTCACAAAGGTGGGGACCTAGAGCAAGATGAAATCGATAAACGTTAAGAAACATATCTCCAAGCTCAAACGAACCAAACCGACCGAACAAAAGCTAGATAGCCGTATCACGAATGAGACAGTTGCAGAACATCGTGAGCAGATTATCGCTGGTGGTCGTCGTTTTAAATACCCCGTCCAATATTCACGTCACAAACTAGTAATTAATTCTTTACTGATAGGGCTTGGGGCGATTGTTTTGGCGGCAGTTTTGTTTTGGTGGCAGCTATACCAGGTGCAAGACAGCTCTAAATTTATGTATCGTTTGACGCAAATAATTCCAGTGCCGATTGCTACGGTAGATGGTGAAAATGTCCACTACAGCGATTACCTCAAACGGTTTCGTAGTAGTATTCATTATTTGCAGGAACAGGTCAATCTAAATCCTTCTACCAAAGATGGCCACAATGAAGTGGAATATCGCAAGCGTCTCGAGCTCGACAATGCTATCCGTGATGCCTATGCGACTAAACTTGCACGTGAGGCAAAGGTGTCAGTCAGTGACAACGAGGTGAATTCATTTATCACGGCTGATTTGCGATCAAAAAAGGTCACTGCCAGAACGTATGAAAAAACTGTTCTCAATGCATTTTATGACTGGTCGATGGCAGACTATCGTAGCGTTGTGCGAGCTGAACTACTCAGGCGCAAAGTATCGTTTACGATAGACGCTACCGCCAAACAAAAAGCAGACCGTATTATGGCCGCTCTACGTGCTCCAGGTGCTGATTTTGCGGCGATCGCCAAGGCTGAATCGGATGACCAGGTGACAAAGGCGAACGGTGGTGATACGGGGGATATCCCTCTCAAGTCTCTCGATAGCAATGGTGTTATAGCAGCCGCTAACAAGTTAACTCCTGGCCAGATGACAGAACTCATTTACGGCACGGATGGGTACTATATAGCAAAACTTACTTCAAAATCAGCAACTACTATACGATATCAGGTTATAAAGATCTCTGTTGGGGAATTTGAAAAACGACTTGAAGCGGCCAAAAAAGCCGGCAAAATCAAAGAGTATATTCGCGTCGCTGAACAGAAATCCTAGTTTGAAACACTTTCTGGCGGGCCCGACCGGATTCGAACCGGCGATCTCCTCCGTGACAGGGAGGCGTGATAGGCCAGCTTCACTACGAGCCCATCAGAAAGGGTTTCAAAGACTAAATCATCTTAGCAAATTTTAATTACATGCGCAACAGGGGCCAGATTTGCTATACTATTTGATGTGCCGTTGTAGCTCAGTCGGTAGAGCAGCTCATTCGTAACGAGCAGGTCGCAGGTTCAATCCCTGTCAACGGCTCCA
>CAZHUZ010000004.1:0-36572 GCA_964535835.1 uncultured Candidatus Saccharibacteria bacterium
TGTCGCGCCACATATCACGTGCTCCTATTAGCATCTCACGAGCGACTTTTTCGTTAGCGTTCTCTGGATCGTTAATTTCAAGCCAGTGTATAACTGCGGCAACATCTTCGTCAGTAACTTGGTAGCCAATATCATCTGTCATATTACTCATATTGTACCACCTCCTACTTATGGGGCATTGTGAATGTGAGCATTTGCTTACACAGTCTACGCGATATCGTACGCCGCATCACCTCACGACTTTTCGATTGGCTTAAAATATTAAGGCTGCCCTCATATAAAACCGTATTATCTATGATGGCGATTTTACGGTGGCGTAAATCGTGTGATATAAAAACTCGTATGCCTGAAGTTTGTAATATCCCTATCGCTTCCTCAGCCTCAGCGCGTAACCTGGGTGTATGATGGCCAGGATACCGCGTAAACACCTTGATGCTCACACCTTTATGCGACACTTTTGCGGCAACGGACGCCAATTGCTCGGCTCGCCGAATGGTTAGATACGGGCTTTCAATCAAAATGGATTTTCTTGCCTGTTTAATATCCTTAAAGAAGTGCGGATAAAAACTCACCTCATCATACAAATTAGAATACAGCAGCTCAATATTTGCTCGACGGAATAGGCTAAACATTGCCAGCCTCCTCGTCATCCAATAACTCGCTGAGTCGTATCAAATCTTCAATAACAGCGTTCCAGGTGCGCCCCAAATGGGTCACCAAAGTAAATACCCCTCTTCCGTAGAGGGGTATTTACTTTGGTAAGCTCGCTCGCGAGTTGAACCCGGAGGGTTCGAATACTGTCAAATAAATTATTTGACAGTATGTAGCCAGTGTTAGAACAAGAAACGAAGTGGATTGTTATAGCACTGAAGCGTTCTTCCCGTTGGGATCACCAAATTATTCCAAATTATGTTACTATACCAGATATGAGTAATCCAATTTGGCAAGATAAACACCAGAATTACAAAGAACAAGACTGGATCAATAAACCGTCGATTTTTGCCGAGCAAGCATTACCATATTTTCCAAAGTCAGGAAAGATACTCGAATTAGGCGCAGGACAGGCGCAAGACGGATGTTATTTTGCCGAGCAGGGTTATGATGTCACTGCTACTGATCTAGAAGAGAGTGCTATCGAATTAGCAAAACAAAAAGCCGCAACAAAAAATATTGCTATCAAGCTAGAAAAAGTAGACATGAGTCATGACCTGCCGTTTGAAAATGAGAGTTTCGATGTCGTGTATGCGCATTTGTCGTTACATTATTTTAATAGAGAAACGACCAAGCATTTGTTTGAGGAAGCTGAACGTGTGTTACGACCTGGCGGAATGCTTGCTTTTCTCGTTAATTCCGTCAATGATCCGGAGTACAAAACTGGTGATGAATTAGAGCCAGAGTACTTTCAGAGTGGTGAATCAATGAAGCGCTACTATAGTATTGAATCGACTCGAGAATTTACAAAAGAGTTCGAAACGATACTTTTAGATGACAATGGGGAAACATACAAAGATGCTGCAAAAGGTGTCCACAATTTGATTCGCTTCATCGGCAGAAAGAAAAGTAATGACTAAACCATTACCGGAGATTGCAGAAATCAAACGATTGCATAAAAAGTATGCACCAAATGAAAAAGTCTACGAGCTAGTCTATGGGCACTGCCAAATAGTATGTGAAATTGCGCTGTGGTGTGCAGATAACCTTGCAAATGATGTCAAATTAAACACTGATTTGCTAAAAGCGTCTTGTTTACTCCATGACATCGGTAGTTATGCGTTCTTCGATGAAAATGGCAAAGTGACCAATGAGCGACTATACCCGCAACACGCCATACTAGGAGCAAGAATTCTAGAGGATGAAGGTTTTGGAAAAAAAATTGTTGATACAGTTTCTACTCACGTATTACTCGGTCTTTCCAAGCAAGAAATTATTGATATACCTTGGTATTTGCCAGAACGAGACTACATGCCAACTTCTTTAGAAGGCGAATTACTCTGCTATGCTGATCGCTTCCATTCGAAACATCCAACCTTTAATACCTATGACACTTTCTTGGCGAAACTAAAGCGATCTTTACCGCTACAAGCCGAGCGGTTTGAGTTATGGCGTGAGCGATTTGGGCTTCCTGATGTTCCGCGACTTGCAGAGAAATATAATCAGCCGATAAGATAAGGACGAACTATGATAGAAAAAGTAGCAAGTCAGCATGCTCCGAGTGCAGATGCAATATTATCTCAAGCTATTATCGCTAATGACACTATTTATGTGTCGGGGCAAATTCATAACAGCACAGATGGAAAACTTGTAGAAGGCACAGTAGAGGAAAAGCTTCAGCAAATAATGACGAATATCTCCAATATCTTAGAGGATGCAGGGTCGACTTTTTACAAAATAGTGAAAGTAACTATCTACGTTACTGATATGTCTCAGATGGCTGATTTGAATAAATATTACCCTGGGTTCTTTGCAGATAATCCTTTGCCAGCTCGTGAAGCCGTTTGCGTAAAAGAGCTACCGCTAGGTGCAACGATAGAGATAAGTGTGGTGGCGGTTCGATGAAAACAATCTTCGTAGACGCAATCAACGGACTTATCCTTGAAGATGGTACGGTTTTCAAAGAAATGCAGGAATTGTTTGACTCATATCCGAATCGCAAAGTTGTTTTGACCGGTGCAAATGACGAGCAGTTTAAGAAATTTCACCTCGACAAATGCCCCTATGAAGTGTTCACGCTCAAGCACGACCCAGAGAAAACCGATGTTCGATATTGGCAGATACTATTAGACAAATATAATCTCAAGCCAGAAGACACAGTTTATTTCGAGCACAACAACCAGGCCGCCGAAACCGCACAATCAGTTGGTATCTCGACCTATTTCTATGACCACACAAAAGAAGACCTAGTTGCATTAAAGAAATTTGTGGACGCTAATTTATCATGAAAGTAATTAAACGTTCCAGTGATGAAATTAAAAAAGAAGAGGCTCACGGTGGCAGCGGCTCACGTAAAGTATTTGCATCATCTGAGTATCTCAAGAGTACTCACCTTGATGCTATGACGCACGGCTGGCTTCCTGCTGGCAAAACATTTGATTGGCATGACCATAGAGATATTGAAGAAATTATGGTTGTGATCAAAGGCGAAGGTGAAGTACATGATCAAGATGGCGTGTATACCTACGAGCCAGGTGATGTTTTTATCTTTCCTGCAAATATACAACATAAAATATACAATCCGACTGAATACGAACACGAAATGATATTCGTGAGAGTAAAACTATGAAAACTGCTTGGCTACTGCACGGTACTGGCGGTAGCGATACGGACTACTTTTGGTTTGCAGATACGAAAGAATACCTCGAATCAAAAGGCTATAATGTTTGGTGGCCGCTACTACCTCATACCGACAAGCCCAGTCTTGAAGAAACTCGAGGGTTTATCAAAGAAAATATTCCCGTACTCGATGAAGATACTATCATTGTCGGTCACTCATCAGCCTGCCCAGTTATTTTACATATGCTCCAGTTTTTCAAAACACCTGTCAAACAGGTTATTTTGGTGTCGGGATTTTACGAAGTGATTGATGATGAAGGCTACTCGGAGTTGATGCTACAAAAAGAGCCATTTGATTGGGCGGCGATCCAAAAATCAGCCAAAGAAATTGTGTTGATAAACTCTGATAATGATCCATGGGGTTGCGATCACAAACAGGCACGTCCAGTAGCAGAAAAATTAAACGCCAAGTTTATCCTCGCAAAAGACCAAGGACATATAGGCTCTGGAACATACAATCAACCGTATAAACAATTTGCATTGCTCAAAGAGCTCATAGATGTCTGAGATAAAAACCCCCACTGATCGACTAGCGTATGAGGGTGATATTACACCTTATATTAAACAGCTATGCACGTATTTCGATATAGGTAATTTTTGTAATGCAACTGTTATCGAGGTGGGCTATGAGGACTGTAATGTCATTGTCGAAACTGATCAGGCGAAATTTGTGGCAAAACTATTTTCAAAAAATCGTACCGCAGAAGAAATTGCTCGATATGTCACTATCATGGAAAAGGTAATTGAGGCTGGAGTGAGCCATCCCGCGCTATTAAAAACAACTTTGGGTGATGCAATATTTTATTCGGGTGGTTTATCATGTGTACTTATGCCATTTGTTAAAGGCAAGACATTTTACGAGCTCGATCGAGCCCCTGATGAAGCCGAGCTCAAAGAAGTAATTGAGCAAGCGAAGAAAATAAATGCGATTGATTATAAACCAGAGTACTTATTTGATAGCTGGGCGATCCCGAATATCAAAATCATGCTCGAAAAAGTTAGACAGTTTGTCGCGCCAGATAATTTGGGTCTTGCCGAAGAAGCGGTGAAACGCTACGAAGCAATACCTATCGATGATCTGCCACATACATTTGTGCACGGCGATCTTACAAAAGCAAATGTCATGAAAACAGGAGATAATAAGATATGTGTTTTTGATTTCTCTGTTGCTAATTGGTACCCGCGCATACAGGAATTAGCAGTAATCACTGCAAATTTGCTTTACGACAAAACAAATCAGTGTTCATTGCAAGAGTTGTGTGAAATAGTAGCTGACGAATATGGATCATTGACGCCCCAGGAACGACAATACTTATCAGCATATGCTCTCGCGGGTATTGCGATGGAATTTCTTGGTGCACATCAAGAAAAGTACATCAATGGCATAGACAATGAAGAAAATAACTATTGGATGAATCTCGGTCGCGAAGGTCTACAAAAAGCGTTGGCAATAAACCAGTAAAGCGTTAGTCGGTATAATATCCACGAGCTTGGTACAAGATGTAGAATGAAATACTCCCGATCAGTAGAAGCAACGGAGTAGACACAAGCGGGTTGGTAAATCCAGAGAATGCTTGCGCGACCGTATATATGAGTCCGATTAGTAATGCGACAAACAGTAGCTTCCATCCTCTGCGGTGGTGAGCCAAGAGATGCCACGTGCCGATGCACATCAATACAAATTGTATGAGAAATAACACTAGAGTAACCCAATATGCCGGATTTTTATTGATTTCATTGATGGAGGTGATGATGCCGATAATCCCGCCGTTGATAATCGCGGTTAAAATGAGCGGAAACATCACCATGCACATGATCAGTGTGAGCCAGGGTAGATATTGGGCAATTAAATCTCGCCCTACTGTCGGAATTTGCGGTAGTTTTTGAGCGAATATGCCGTAGAATGCACGCTCGATGCTAGCAAATCGACCTGATGGGGGTGGAGTGATATAGTCAGATGACGATTTCGCTACTCCCTGTACGACGGGCGGAGGTGGAGTATTTTGCTTATCGGAATTTGATGAATGCGGAAACATCTGCGAATTCATGATAGATTTATCATATCATTTGCCACAGTAATTATACATAAGTACTATATAAGAGCTTTTGTAGCGAGTGCGTCAATGATCGCTTCGGTAACTTCTTCACGGGATTTTGAGCCATCAACTTCGATCAGCAAGCCTTGTTGACGGTAAAATTCAATTACTGGCATGATCTCATCTTGGAATTTTTTAAGGCGAGTGGCGACGATATCTCGGTTGCTATCGTCGAGGCGATTACCCCGATCGTCTCGATGCTGGGCGGTATCATATCGTCGCCAGACTTCATCTTCGGATAATTCGAGTAAGATAACGGCCATTGTAGGATGACCTGAGTCGACTGTCGCCTTGAGAATAATTTCTTGTTCACCATCTTTGCGGCCGACTTCACTGAGAACAAATGGCTCATGTGACCATTCTGGTTTTTCAAAATAAGGCAGTACAATATGGAAAAACATATCCGAAGGTATATTGGCGCCAGTAGCCATAATTTGTTGCAGTTCCTCATTGTCTTTTTGAGCACGAAATATATCACCGCTGGCGATCAAGGTTGCTCCGAGAAGTTGTACGAGTATATCTGCCTGTGTGTTTTTGCCGGCAAATGGCAAGCCAAAAATATTGAGTGAACCGGTGCCGAGCCAGTTTTTGATGGTTTCAATGCGTGGATCTGTATTCATATATAGGTAGTATAGCGTACATGGACAATGCTTGACGAGAGGTGATATTATGGATAATAAGCATAAATAATTTCTCACATAAAGGGGCGGCGCATGTATAAATATCTCAGATTTTTTGAAGAGCTTTCGATTGGAGATATCCCAAGTGTAGGCGGCAAAAACGCCAGTTTGGGTGAGATGTATCATCACCTCAAACCACAAGGAGTCAATCTGCCAAATGGTGTGGCGACGACCGCAGACGCTTATCGTTACTTTCTGAATTCATCAGGCCTAGATAGCCGAATAAGTGAGGTGTTGCAAGGGCTTGATGTCAACGACGTGCATGAACTGGCTCGACGTGGATCAGCTATTCGCCAAATGATAGTTGATGCAGAATTGCCAGAGGATTTCCAGGATGAGATTGTGCGCGGGTATCGCGAGCTTAGCAAAAAATGTGGCCACGACAAGGCAGATCTCGTAGTAGCGGTGAGATCGAGCGCTACTGCAGAGGATTTGCCAAATGCATCATTTGCCGGACAGCAGGCAACATTTCTCAATATCCGTGGTGAGCACGATGTGTTGCAATCAACCAAGGAATGTATCGCCAGCCTCTTTACTGATCGCGCCATTGTTTACCGCGTCACCAATGGTTTTGACCACATGAAAGTAGCGCTCAGTGTCGGTATCCAGCAAATGGTAGCGGTCAGAAGTGAATGTGCCGGGGTGATGTTTACGATCGATACCGAAACAGGCTTTAAAAACGCAGTTGTCGTCAGTTCGATCTATGGACTGGGCGAAAATATTGTTCAGGGACACGTATCACCAGATGAATTCATCGTCTTTAAACCGACCATGGCGATTTTGAAGCGTCACCTCGGCAGCAAAAAGATGAAGATGATCCCCGTCGAAGGTAGCAAGACTAAAAACATCGCTGTGGCACAAAAAGATCAGGATCGGTATTCAATCACTGACGAACAGGTACGTACTCTTGCCGACTGGGGTGTGAAAATCGAGCAGCATTATGGTCATCCGATGGATATCGAATGGGCACTCGATGAGGATGACAAAAAACTGTATATTGTCCAGGCCCGATCAGAGACGGTACAGTCTCGTCGCGATGTAAATACTATCGAAGAATACAAATTGACTGAGGAAGGCCCGCTGATCATCAAGGGCACAAGTGTCGGCAACAAGATCGGTAATGGTAAAGCCAACCGTATCATGAGCGTGAGTGATATCGATGATTTCCGTGAAGGAGATGTACTCGTGACAGAGATGACAGATCCTGACTGGGTACCGATCATGAAAATTGCCAGTGCTATCGTCACCGACAAAGGTGGTCGCACCTGTCATGCGGCGATTGTGTCGCGTGAGCTGGGTATCCCTTGTGTTGTCGGTACTGGTACTGCATCAAAATTGATCAAGGACGGCCAGCCAATTACGGTCAGCTGTACGGGTGGTGACGAAGGCTATGTCTACCACGGCAAACTCGCCTACAAAGTCGAGACAACTGATATCAAAAACCTCGAACGTCCCAAAACGAAGATCATGATGAATATTGGCTCGCCTGAGCAGGCGTTTGCCTACTCTCTCATCCCTAATGACGGTGTTGGTCTCGCTCGTGAGGAGTTTATCATTGATAGCCATATCAAGATTCACCCGCTGGCTCTATTGCATTTTGATCAGGTCAAAGACAAATCGGTCCGCGCGACTATCAAAAATCTAACCGTTGGGTATGATGATCTATCACAGTATTTCGTTGACAAGCTGGCTGAGGGAATTGCCATGCTGGGTGCAGCGTTTTATCCAAATCCTGTCATCGTACGATTTTCGGATTTTAAGACAAATGAATATGCCAATCTGATCGGCGGCACACAGTTTGAGCCGATCGAAAATAACCCGATGATCGGTTGGCGCGGTGCCAGTCGCTACTATAGTGAGAACTACAAAGAAGCATTTAAGCTCGAATGCAAAGCATTCATGAAGGTACGCGATGAAATGGGTCTCACTAATGTCAAAGCAATGGTACCGTTTTGTCGTGATCTCAATGAGGCAAAAAAAGTCCAAGATGTCATGCGTGAAGCTGGCCTCAAGCGCGGTGACAATGGGTTTGAGCTCTACATGATGGTAGAAATTCCGAGTAACGTCCTACTGGCCGATCAATTTGCGGAGCATTTTGACGGATTTTCAATCGGTAGCAATGACCTCACGCAGTTGACGCTTGGTGTTGATCGCGATAACCACACAGTGGCACATATTTATGATGAAAACAACCCTGCCGTCAAAGCACTGATCCGCCAGATCATCAAAGTTGGTAAACAAAAGAAGATCAAAGTCGGCATATGTGGCCAAGCACCATCGGATTATCCTGAATTTGCGCGCTTTCTAGTGAATGAAGGGATAGTGAGCATGTCACTCGCGCCTGACACTATCGTCAAAACGACTATTGATATCAAAAAGACCGAAGAAAAATTAGGTCGTTAAAAGCAAAGACCGGTACAATAGGAGCATAAGTAGTACATTTGTGGCTGCTTATGTGACTAATGAGGAGAAATATTACATGTCGACATCACACGCGATGCCATTTCTACACGAAGAAAAATATCAGCGCTCTCGCATAATTGCTACGGTCGGTCCAGCTACCAATTCTTATGAGATGATTGAAAAAATGCTACTAGCAGAAGTTCGTGGCTTTCGGATGAATTTTTCACATGGCGAACATGAGCAGTTTGCCCAATGGGTAGCATGGGTTCGTGAAGCACAGGTCAAACACAACAAGCCGGTTGCTATCATCCAGGATTTACAAGGTCCAAAAATTCGACTTGGTGATATCAAGGACAATCATTTCGCTGTCAAAGAAGGTGATATCATCGACCTCGTATATGGTGTAGAGCACGATGGGCATACCATCCCCTCGCAGTACGACCTCTCACAAAAAGTAAAAGTTGGCGAGCAAGTATTTATCTATGATGGCCGTATAAAGGCCGTTACGCAGCATGTCGATGAGGCCAAAAAATCTATTACGGTGCGCATCCAAAATGACGGGGTACTCATGAGCAAAAAAGGCATTAATTTGCCTGATACAGACTTTGCTGGTGATATTCTGACGCCTAAAGATTACGCTGATATTGATTTTGGCGCGATGCAAGATTTCGACTATGTAGCGCTTAGCTTTGTACAAAGCGCACATGATATTGAGGTATTGCGTGGCTACCTGAGCTCCAAAGATTACAATGCGGACATCATCGCAAAAATTGAAACCAAAGCCGCAATTGATGAAAATGAGCTTGAGCATATCATTGAGGCAAGTGGTGGTGTGATGGTAGCGCGCGGTGATCTGGCAATTGAAGTTGGTGCGGAGATCGTACCTGTTGTTCAGCGTGATATTATCAGCCTTTGTCAAAAACATGCCAAAATCAGTATTGTCGCAACGCAGATGATGGTGAGTATGGTTGATAGTCCCCAGCCAACTCGCGCTGAAGTGAGTGATGTTTCCTCTGCAGTGACCCTGGGGGCAGATTGCGTCATGCTGTCCGAGGAGACGGCGATGGGCCGTTATCCGATTGAAACAATTGATAATATGAGACGAGTTATCCGCTACACGCAGGAGCACATACCGATCACCCCTGTCGAGAACTACGAGCTCGGCCATGATATTTCTCGTATGATCAGCGCGACTGCTGTCAAAATTGCTAAAGACATCAATGCACAAGCGATTATCGCCGAGACCCGCTCTGGAGCAACGGCACATTACATCGCCACTTATCGTCCAGATAGGCCGTTGTTGTCGGTGACAAGCGATGAACGCGTTGCTCAACAATTGGCACTGGTCTATGCCAACAAGAGTTTTCTCAGGCCAGATAGTGACAAAACAGGACTTGAGTTAGCCCAAGAGTTAGCAGACGAAGGGTATATCCATACGCCAGCAACGATTATTATCGTCAGTGGCCGTCAGCCAGGTATCAAAGGAACGACTGATACGATCCGCGTACGGACAATCGAATAGTTGTTTGCCTCAAATACTATCGTAAGTATGTGTATGGTGGAGATTTTTCTTGGTTGGCCTAAATAACCATGCTCCCCACAGCCCCATGCCGATGCCGATAGAGCTTTGAGCATCTTCGAGCAAAGGAAGCGCGCCGTTTTTAACCGCATAGGTATTTGCTACAAAACCAAGCGACGTTGCTCCTAGCGCAAGTGCAGACGAAGGCAGATCGAGTCGTGCAACATGATTGACAACATCTCGCTCTGTGGGGCTTATCGCTTTGTTGAGGTGTATACCATCCATGATACGGCCATATTTTGTCCGAACTTTGCGTAGTATACTACTGCTCGCAATTCCGGCGGATAGACAGGCGACTCCGGCTGCAAACATACCGAGCGCATCGATTCGAGGATCATGAATGCCTGGATTCCAATAATCGAGTAATTCGCCTGCAGCCACTGCTGATCCTACGAGTGACGCACCAAAAAGAGCTGAGGAAATTTTTTTGCGTCGTGAGCCGTCAACAACAGCATGTTCGTGAGCGTCTTTCATCTGTTCATTGCCGATAACAATTTCAGCTGATCCGTGTAACCCGTCGGCTGCGAGCGCAACATTACCGGTTACGATGCCGAGACCTAGTTCACAAATACTTGCTAGGCCATTTGAAGCAACGTATCCTTTGCGCACGGTATGCGAGACGATTGGATGGTGATCGCCCGCAGATAAATGAGAGTGTTCTCCTTGTGGTGGCTCCATGTGTCATAAATAATACCACATCAAAACAGGGATAGTGTGGCGGAGTATCTCTGTTGCGGCGCACAACGTTTATGCTATAGTAAGTACAGATATGGTGGGGAGCTTTCCAAAAAAGAGTTTTCGTGACGTGCCGCTTGATGGCAAGACGGTTTTGGTTCGGGTTGATTACAATGTTCCGCTCGAGAGTGACGGTACGATTGCGGATGATTTTCGTATTCGCGCTAGTCTGCCGACGATACGCGCACTCGTCAAGCGACGTTGCAAGGTGGTGTTGATCGCTCATCTTGGTCGTCCTGACGGCAAGCCGAACGCCAAAGAATCACTTGAACCGGTGGCTCATCGTTTGGTGGAACTACTCCATCGGCCGGTTAAATTTGTTGATGATTGCGTCGGTGATAAGGTGGTACAAGCGAGTAAATATTTGCATAGTGGAGATATACTGCTCCTTCAAAACTTGCGATTTCATGCCGAAGAGGAGGAAAATGACGCGGAATTTGCCCGTGCTCTCGCCAAAAATTCTGGAGCGGACTATTTTGTACAAGATGGCTTCGGTGTCGTGCATCGTGCTCATGCCAGTACCGAATCAATAACTCATTTTCTGCCAAGTTCAGCAGGAGTGTTACTTGAAAAAGAATATCGTATGATCACTGCTGCCATGCGAGATCCGAAGCGTCCTCTAACTGCAATTCTCGGCGGGGCGAAGATTAGTGACAAAATAGCAGTCGTTGAGAAATTTGTCAGTGTTGCTGACCACATCATTATCGGAGGAGCCATGGCCAATAATTTCTTGCGATTTCGAGGCTTTTCTATCGGCAAGAGCAAAGCCGAGGACGGTGTCGATGATATTATTGGACGTATCTATGAAGCGGCTGACAAAAAAGTTGATGATGTGGATGCTTTTATCGAATTACCACTTGATGTTGCTGTTACTAAAACAATTGATGCATCTGCTCAACGAAAAGTTATCGATATAAAGGATATACAGTCGGATGATATCATCCTCGATATCGGTGCACGCTCCATCGAACGAGCCGTGAGCGCCATTGAACGGTCAAAAACAGTTGTCTGGAATGGCACAATGGGTATGGCCGAACTCGATAATTTTGCTCATGGTTCCGCTCGAATTGCGCTGGCATTGGCAGAAAAACACGGTGCTATCATGAGCGTTGTTGGCGGTGGTGACACTGCTGATTTTGTGATGCATTGGGACGGTCATGGCGGTGAAAGTTTTGACCATGTTTCAACCGGTGGGGGTGCAAGTATTGAATTGATGGCTGGTGAGAAGCTTCCAGGCATAGAATCACTTATGGACGCATAGAGAGGGATAAGATACACTAATCATAAGAAGTATGGCAAATCGTAAAAAACTCATCATCGGCAACTGGAAGATGCATAAAAATGTGCATGAGGCCAGTTTGTTACTGCACAAACTAGAACAGGCAGTTCCAGTGTATCGTGATGTCGAAGTAGTTTTGGCACCGACGATGTTAGCGCTCCAATCGCTGAGTCTACAGATCAATCGTCGTCAATTTAAACTTGCAGCTCAAAATTGCTACTGGCGTGATGAAGGAGCATACACAGGAGAGGTCTCTGCGGCGCAACTTCACGGTGTAGCTGACTATGTTGTTATCGGTCATTCTGAAAGGCGTCATATTTTTGGAGAATCAGAACGAGACATCCGCTCCAAAGTGCAAGCAGCGGTTCGCAACCGTCTCCTTCCTGTTCTGTGTGTCGGTGAGACCGCTACTGAGCGAGCCGACAATGAGACAAAGCACGTTATCCACGACCAGATAGTGAGCGGTCTTGCCAATATCACGTCTGAAGAAATAGGTTTTGTCGCAATAGCCTACGAGCCAGTGTGGGCAATAGGCACAGGCCAAAATGCCGAGCCCGCTGATGTCGACAAGGTTGCGCGGCTTATTCATAAGCAAGTAGCTTCACTGTATGGAGAGGAAGCGGCTGCGGCCCTTCGAATTTTGTATGGTGGCAGTGTCAATGATCAAAACGCTGGGCACTATCTATCTAGTGAACGAATTGACGGATTGTTAGTGGGTGGAGCTAGCCTCAGCCCTAAAGTATTTGCCAAGATCGTTGAGCAGGCGCATAATAAACATAACGATAAACAAGTGTAGGGTGGGGAAATGAAAGATTTCGACTTTGATGAACTTGATCGGGCAGTGAGCTCCGTACTAACTAAGAAAAAGCAAACTGACGATACAACAGCGAGTACTGCTGATGACCAGCAAAATACTCCAGCGACAGACGTTGCTTCGCAAATGTCTGATACGACTAACTCATCTAATGATTCCACGACAAACGACGCTACGAGTGACGCAGTTGTGACCGAGCCTGAGGCATCGGCACCTGAGCCACCTCTATCGGCAGATACGGTTGATCAGTCAGAGGATACTACTAGTGATTCCCCTGTTGACGATAGTAATGATGCCCAGACACCGCAACAAGCACACGATGAGCTCATGCACGAACAGTTGCCCGAAGTACCTGTTGTCGAGGATACATCCGACCAAGCCGATAACACAACTAATGATTCTGATGACGCATCAGAGGCACCTCACGTCTCGAATAACCACGGTGAGCATTCTGACGCTTTGGATAACAAAAATGCTGATATTGCCACATCAGATGGCACTTTTGAATCATCACATAATGATTCGATGAGTGATACGGCTACTCGTGCAGGGGTGACTGTCCCGAAGCGGGGACGTTTCATGGACATGGTGCATCCTTCAGCTGATATGAAGACAGAACCAAAACCTGCTCAAACACACGGTGGAATTACATTGATACCGTCTCGTAATTTTTCAGTCAACGATTCAACTGACGATGATGAGAAAGTTTATGATGCCCCGGCCGCTCCATCACCAGTAGACGAAGTAGAAGAACCATCGACATCAGAACAGCTATCGGTTTCTAACCAAGATCAAGTTTCTGATGATGCTAACAAATCCCATTCAGAAGATACTGATAAACCTGCGCAGAATCATGATGTATTGACACCATTTATCCCTGATGTACCGGTAGAAAAACGACCGCTCAATGCGCTCAATGAGGATGAATCAACAGAAGAAAAATCAGATTCCCAGGCTGAAATTGACAAAGCAGATGTTGTCGCGACTGATGCGCAAAGCGTTTCGACACCACGAGAGTTTGCCCCAGACGTAATGGCAGTTGAAGCCAGTGAAAATGTTGGTGAGGACACAGCAGATACTTCTGATGCTGCAGCTGCGGTTGCAACTGCGCCTGTAGTTAGTGGCGGTGAAATAAATCAAGAACCTCATCCAGTATTTGATGCTCAATCCTATCAGCAGCCACTTGAGACTCCCAAGGCCAAAACGTCTCATGTGTTGTGGCTCATCATAGCTCTTATCTTATTCTTGGTGGGTGCGGCCATCGGTGTGTTGTATTTTCTATACGGGCAACAATAGCGTTTTTTCGTTACAATAGATAGTAATGAATTATTCTGTCACTGATGGTCTTAATGATGCTCAAAAATCGGCCGTATTACATACGTCTGGCCCACTTTTGATTTTGGCGGGTGCAGGCTCAGGTAAGACGAAAACACTGACGCACCGAATTGCACAACTGCTCAACTCGGGTGTGCCTACGGGCGCAATCCTGGCGGTAACATTTACCAACAAGGCGGCACGCGAGATGCGTGAGCGGTTGGCGTTGCTGACTGGTGATGACGCTAATAATCGAAGTTTTATGCCGTGGATGGGTACATTTCACTCGATTTGTGTTCGTATGTTGAGATTTGACGGTGAACATATTGGTGTGCCAAAAAACTTCATTATTCTCGACGAGTCGGACAGACTTAGCGTAGTCAAACAGGCGATGAAACAACTGGGCATAGCAGAGAAGTCTTTTGCCCCTCGTGGGATCAGTTCGCTGATCAGCACGGCAAAAAATGATCTAGTATCACCTAGTGAGTATGCTTCCTTGGCAAAGCTTCCTCAGCAAAAAGCAGCAGCCGAAGTCTATCCTGTTTATGAGCGGCTACGCAAAGCGACTGCTGCCCTTGATTTTGATGATCTTATCGCCGAGACCGTACGCATGCTTCGATCATCTGATGAACTACGGCAGCTGTGGCAAAAACGGTTTCAGTATATATTGATTGATGAGTATCAAGATACCAACGCTGCGCAATATCGGCTGATAAAATTGCTGACAAATGAGGCAAAAAACATTTGCGTAGTGGGTGATGATTGGCAATCTATTTATAGCTGGCGGGGAGCAGATTTTACAAACATCCTCAATTTTGAAAGAGATTATCCAGGGGCAGAAGTCATCAAACTCGAACAAAATTATCGTTCAACAAAACCAATTCTTGATGCTGCTCATAATGTCATCACTAAGAATACCCAGCGAACTGATAAAAAGCTGACAACCGATCGTCATGGAGGATTGCCGGTACAGGTAATGTACGTTGGCTCAGAGTTACACGAAGCCGAAAGCATCATTACACGCATCAAAAGCACTGTTGATCTACGGGCACGTCGGATGCAAGATTATGCGATCCTCTATCGCACCAATGCGCAATCTCGTGCTATCGAAGAGATGTGTATCCGTTATGGAGTGCCGTATCGTATTGTTGGCGGGACAAGATTTTATGATCGAAAAGAGATCAAAGATGTCATCGCCTATTTGCGGCTGCTTTATCAACCACATGATCGGCCTAGTTTTGCGAGAATTGTTAATGTACCTACAAGAGGACTCGGCGCAACATCGGTCGAAAAATTTCTTGATTGGCAGTCAAATACAAGCTTGAGTTTGATCGAGGCAATGGATTCCGTCAATCTCTGCACGACGTTGACACCGCGCGCGCGAACAGCACTCCGCGAGTTTGGTGAAGCAATGCAAAAGCTTCAGGTGCAATTACCTACGACACCTTTGGCGGATATGATAGAGATACTTCTAAAACGCTTCAAATATCTAGAGTTTCTTGATGATGGCACGCCTCAAGCTGAGGAGAAGCGTGATAACGTACGTGAACTGGTTTCAGATGCGCGTGAACGAGCCGATCTGGATGTGGCGGGTTATTTAGAGGAGATATCGCTCATATCCGATCTCGATATGAGTGACTCTACGCAAGACGCCGTGACATTGATGACGCTACATGCGGCAAAAGGTCTGGAGTTTCCGGTTGTATTTATGATTGGGATGGAAGAAACAATTTTTCCCCACACCAGAGCACTGTATGATCCCGAACAAATGGAAGAAGAACGGCGACTTTGTTATGTGGGTATGACGCGTGCCCGTGAAGAACTATATCTAAGCTCGGCGAGCAGCCGTATGATTTTTGGCACTACTCAGCATAACCCGCCGTCACGTTTTTTGGGTGAGATAGAAGTGAGCGAAATTGCTCCAGCCAGTGGATCATATGGGATGAAATTTACGGCAAATACACAAGAACCTCATTATGAATCAGATCTAGAACTCGAGCTCAGTGTCGGTGACAATGTCAGGCACGGTGTTTTTGGGTCAGGTCTTGTGACGCATATCGATGGTACAGTAGTGACGGTCGCATTTCGTGGCAAAGGAGTCAAGAAACTAAATGTGGCATTTGCGCCATTGGAGAAATTATAATGTTACATTCGTTAGGCCGATGGTTGTATAGAGCTGCTCGTCCGGTAATAGCTGTCGTTGTACCTCGTGACCAACCACGCGTACGAGTTGAGATACGGCATAAAAACCAGATATTACTTGTCAAATCATGGTTTAGTAATCAAAATTGGGAGCTGCCAGGTGGAGGAGTTAACAGAGGTGAGGCCCCTACTCGTGCGGCAGTTCGGGAAATACTGGAGGAAACGGGGCTATTGATTGACCGCAAGCGATTAGCCTATCTTACTACACTGCCTGCGCACTATCCGCTGAAATGTGATCTGATCGTGTATGCAACTACGGTGAAAAAAAATCAACTCAATCCGTTGCGATGGAAGTATAGTCTTGAAATAATTGACAGAAAATGGTATGATATCGATAAGCTCCCTGAAAACATAGGAGTTTTTAGCAAATCAGTTATACAGCGTGACTTTGAAGACGCCGATTGATTTGCTCTTAGTACGTAAATTTTATATAATGTTTCATACTGTTGTGAGTAAAGACTTATACATAAACAGGACCGATAAAAAAGTTCACATCCACCACAGGATATGGGCTCTTTGCGCTATTTTATCGTTTTTTGCTCTGGTGATGTTGTCTCGTCAAGCAACGGCAATTGATGCGACTACCTCAGGAGAGCAACATCTGATCACTGTCTATGATCAAGGAGATGAAAAAACTTTTATCACCAATAAATCAACGATTGGTGCGGCTTTGCGTGAGCAAAATATTGCGATTGAAGAAGTGGATGCCGTGGAGCCCGCTACGACAACCAAGCTCGATGCCGGATCATACACTGTCAATGTCTATCGTGCCCGTTCGGTCATCGTCGAAGACAATGGGGTAAAAACCCAAATTCTGACCGCCGAACAAAGCCCAAAAAAGATAGTAGAGAAAACGGGATCAGTTCTCTATAGCGAAGATAAAGCAGAGTTTCATCTGGCAAACAGTCCGCTAACTGAAGGCGGTGCGGGCTTGCGTCTGGCAGTCGATCGTGCCCCTGTAGTGAATCTGATGCAGTATGGTAAACCAGTACAAGTAAGAACATGGGCAAAAACTGTTGGTGATCTCCTCAAAGAAAAGGGAATTGTACTAGGTACCCAAGACGGTCAGTCTGTTCCAAGCAGTACACCCGTCACCAATCAGATGAATCTCGCGGTTTGGCGCAATGGCAAACAAACTATCACTGTCGAGGAAGCGATTGATAAACCTATAGAAGAAGTCAAAAATGCTGATAAAGACAAAGGATTTCGTGAAGTACAGACTCCAGGTGTTGATGGTAAAAAGAATGTGACCTATGAGATCGACATGCAAAACGGCAAAGAAGTCTCCCGTAAGGTTATTGCCAGTGTAACAATACTTGAACCGGTAAAAGAAGTTGTCATTGTCGGGACAAAGGTTGCGGTACCTGTATATAGCGGTTCGCATGCTGATTGGATGACTGCAGCAGGCATATCGGCTGCGGATTTTGGGTATGTTGAAAAGCTGATCCAAAAAGAGTCTGGCTGGAATCCAAGTGCAGTTAATTCGTATTCGGGCGCGTGTGGGCTTGTTCAGGCGCTTCCATGTAGCAAGCTCGGGCCAAACTGGAATGATCCTGTAGTTGCGCTCACATGGGGGCAAAACTATGTCGCAAGTCGTTACGGTGGCTGGGCAGGAGCGTGGGCACATTCGCAAAGTGTCGGTTGGTATTAAAATAGGGGAAGGGCACACCCTTCCCAAGCTAGATACTGAAGTAAATTCCGCATCCAGCTCCCCATCCCCTAAAGGAACTGCTTTCGCAGTCCATGGAGCATAAACTGTAGGAGATATGATGAAATCACATGGTCCAAAAAAAGAGTTAGGGCAGCATTGGCTAAAAGATCGCCTCATACTAGAGGCGATTGTTGATTGCGCTGATATATCAACTCAAAATACCGTGCTTGAGATTGGTCCTGGACTTGGGACGATGACGAGTGTGCTACTAGCACGGGCGAAACAAGTTATTGCTGTCGAATACGATGAAGATTTGGCGCGTAAATTGCCAGGGCAATTTCCGGGGAAAAATTTGACTATGGTCAACCAAGACATCCTGTCGTTTGACTTTACGACGCTTCCACCAGATTTTATTGCCGTCGGTAATATTCCGTACTACATCACTAATAAAATTGTTCGTGCTCTTTGTGAAACATCGAATCAACCGAAAATTGCTGTACTTCTCGTACAAAAAGAAGTCGCCGAACGACTGGCTGCGCATCCTGGTGAAATGAGTATGCTCTCGGTATCGGCCCAAGTGTTTTATGAGGTATCGCTTGGACCATTGGTGGGGCGAGAATTATTTACACCCCCACCGAAAGTCGATAGCCAGGTTGTGATATTTCATAGACGCGATAAACCTCTCGTTTTGGCTGATCAGCAAAAAAGTTTCTTTCGTATCGTCCGTGCTGGTTTTGCCGAACGGCGCAAAAAACTTCGTAGCTCACTGGCTGCCGGGCTCGCTATCAGTAAGGGCGAGGCTGAAATTATGCTCGATAAAGCAGCTATCTCTCCAGATGCCCGCGCGCAGGAGCTTACCATCGAGCAATGGAAAGCATTGGTATAATAGCTGTATGAAGACATATAAACCTGTTGATGAATTACCAGATGGCGTACGTGTAGCATTTTCAAGTGTCGAGGACGGGTCAGTGGCTGCAGGGATGGGTCGGCCGTCAGATCAACACCATGAGAAAAATACCGAAACTTTTTTGCAGCACTATGGATTTAACCCAGCACGACGCGCCAAGGTATTTGTCACATATCTTCCGGAAAATACCTACACGCATATAGAGCGAGTCGGCGAAAATGACGAAGGCGCAATCAAGAGTGACGCATTATTTACGACCGTCAAAGGCAAAGTGATAACATTGCCGGTCGCTGATTGTGTGGCGACGATTATTTACGATCCGGTTGCTGGGATGCTTGGCGTACTTCATCTGGGTCGTCATGCTAGCGTGGCTGGACTTATCGAAGAGTTCGCGATTCGTGTGGCTGACGAGGCAGGTTCTGATCCGAGAGATTGGCGTGTTTGGATGAGTCCGAGTCTGCAGGCTGCGTCAAATACCCTGGACTATTTTGAACCACCGTATCCCGAAAAATGGCAAGGATTTATGAAGCCACAAGCTGACGGTAAAATCCATATCGATATCCCGGGGCACAATCGTAACTGTTTTGAGCGGATCGGGGTGCAACAAGCAAATATCTATGTGAGTCCAGTTGATACATTTACCGACGAACGTTATTTTTCTCATCGTGTTGCTACTGAGGGCGGACAGCCGCATCGACAAGGGCGAATGATGGTCGCCGCAGCTATGAACTAATCTGTTACAATAGGGTGTAATGAGCAAAAAATTATATATCACGACTGCTATTCCGTATGTTAATGGCAAGCCACATATCGGTAACGCACTTGACTATCTGATCGCTGATATCTGGACACGCTATCATCGAGCAAATGGTCAAGAAGTTCGTTTCCAGGTGGGTACGGATGAACATGGTAACAAAATTGCCGCCAAAGCCGAAGAGGCCAACATGACGCCTCAACAATACGCAGACAGCATGTATGGCAATTTTGAAGTTCTCATGAAAGCCGTCAATGCTAGTTATACCGATTTTATTCGTACGACCGATGAGCATCATAAAAAATCAGTCCAGTACATCTGGGAAAAACTTCAACCGTATATATACAAAGGCACCTATACCGGCTGGTATTGTGTCGGTGATGAAGCATTTTTTACCGACAAAGAAGTTCAGGCAAATAATGGTATTTGTCCCAATCACAATAAACCGTACGAGCATTTGTCTGAAGAGAATTATTATTTCAAACTTAGTGCCTTTACCGACAAAATCCGTGAAGCTATCGATGACCACAAATTTGATATTGTTCCTGGGTTTCGCAAAAATGAACTTCTCAAATTGCTTGAATCAGGCCTCGAAGATATCAGCATTTCGCGTCCTCGCAAGAACCTTAGTTGGGGTGTGCCAATTCCTGGTGACGATACGCAGGTCATGTATGTCTGGATTGATGCACTAAGCAATTACATCACCGTGCTTGGCTATCCTGATGATGAGAGTTGGCGGGAATACTGGCCAGCTGATGTGCAGGTAGTTGGCAAAGATATACTCAGGTTCCACGCTGCTATCTGGCCTGCGATGCTCATCGGGCTTGATCTGCCGCTTCCGAAAAAAGTATTAGCACATGGATTTATTGATGTAGGCGGCACCAAAATGAGCAAGACCATCGGCAATGTTGTCGATCCGATGGAGATTATCGAAAACTATGGCGTTGATGCCTTTCGTTATTTCTTCTCGCGTCATATTCCGACGCTTGATGACGGAGATTTTACGTGGGAAAAATTTGAGACAGCGTATAATACCGAACTGAGTAACGAGCTAGGTAATCTTGTGCAGCGAGTCGTTACCATGGTTAATCGCTACCAAGAAGGAGTAATCGGTGAAGGCGTCAAAGCCGAACACGACAGTAATGGTTATCACGAAGCGATGCGCTCACTTGAGTTCAATAAAGCAATGGATGAGGTATGGGTGATGGTTCGTTCGCTCAATATCTACCTCGAAGATACCAAGCCGTGGATAGTTGCAAAGACCAAAGACACTGATCCAGAATCAGCTGCTCATCTTGAGGAAATATTACTGCATGCTGTAGGCACATTAGAACAAATCGCTGATCTACTCACGCCATTCCTCCCAGATACTGCTGGAGCCATCAAGCATATATTTGCCGACGGTGTCATCTCAAAATATGATGGTGTGTTATTCCCTAAGAAATACTTGCATACCCCCGAACCTACTCGCCAATCTGCTGGATGAGCTGATACGCTGTGAGGGCAGATGCAACTTGGTGGAGACGTACACTATCGTCACTCGTTCTTGTTGGCCAAAGACTATGACATAACCAAAAGCCGATCAATAATTTTGCATGATTTTCATCAAAATAATTGTCCATATAATGAGTAACATCGTGACCGGACTTTGCAACATCAATCAAAAATGCTGTCGAGTCTGCTCGTCGCGTACCTGCGCTATACCAGCTCCAATCGATGATGCGAATGCCGTGGTTGCGATGCCAGGCAATGTTATTTACACGTGCATCATGGTGACTGTACACGATAGCTTGTGTCGGCGGTTGTATAGTGGTGGCAAGAACAGGTAAATCGTCAATTAATTTATCGATCAGCGCTGCCGTGTCGTTTTGTAATTGATCATGAAAATAATGCAGCCTTTGTTCGATGGCACTGAGTGTACTAGGAGTGAAACTAGCCCAACCTTCTTCAAAAAAACTATGTATTGAGGGTGCTACAGGCTCAGATATGACAATAGGATCGATGGTAGCGAGCTCATCGAGTGCTCCTAAAATATCTTGCATATATAGTGAATACGTATTGTCATCCGGGACTTTCCATACCCATCCATCATCCTCAGACAGTCCTTCCATAGTGAGTACAGATTGTCCAACGAGTTTGTGATAGCGGGGGATGTGGCGATATTGATGGGTGCGTAAGTGGTCGAGGACGACAGACTCTTTTTTGAGATAAAACTGTGAATGTTCTGCACGACGTGCATCAGAAAAATTATCTGGTATGTGAGATTTTGTGAATAATGTCATATCTGCATTTCTATACAGTGAATAAGCATAGCCCATATGTCCACTTCGTACAGGTAGCTCAGTTGCTTCCCGTAAAAAGTCTTGGAGTGCTAGATGGTTGCGAGCGTTATCTATCATTTCTTCATGTGATCCATAAATATGCTCGGGTAGCTGATCAATCGGAAACCATTTTGCATCACTAGCGTCATCACCTGCAGATAACTTTTCGTCGATGCATTCAAACAAATAGGCGTCTGATTCTATCCAGCGGTCGGCGCTATTCCGTGGATCGTTAACTTTGTCTGAAAAAACGCATATACCGCTATCAACATTCAGACCAGTCTCTTCACATGCTTCTCGTATAGCTGCATGATGTGAACCTTCATTATTGTCTAAAAATCCACCTGGTAATGCCCAGCTCCCATCAACCTTGCGTTTAATGAGACAAATGTTGTTGCCTCGCAGGATAATTGCGTCCGCTGCATAGTTTGCTCCTTCGTGCCACAACGTCTCTGGTGGTCGTAGCTGTTCCATCTATGCAACCTCTTGCAGAGATTTTCGCGAGCAGGCTTGCCAGGCGGCTGCACCCATGGCTATCGCACGATCCCTCTCGTTGATATAGCGCTCAATACTTTTTTCTGGACCGGTGTGTTTGCCGATTGAGTCACTTAACTTCACCGTCGCTATGCCATTTACATCGGTTGCCTTCATTACAAAATTGTTTGCCGGTTGTCCTACGTCATTCGTTAGCGTCGTTCCCCATCCAAACAGTACGTTGATCTTGCCTTTGAAATAATCCGCAAGTTTGATGATTATTGCAATATCGAGTCCATCACTAAAAACAATTGTTTTCTCATGTGGGTCGATACCGCTGTTGGTATAAAATTCGACGACCGCATTCCCAAAATCAAACGGATCACCACTATCATGTCGTAGTGATTTCCATGATCGTGCCTGCTGTGGCGTAAAATCTGTAAAGAAAAACTCACTTCCAAACGTATCTGTCAGTGCCGTTGATAGATCACCATCATAGGTATCGTACCAATCATCTAGAACAGTATGATGACCAGAAAGAGGTGACTCACCATTCGCTTCTGCGAGTGATGTATAGATCATAGGTAGTTCATGAGCAAATGTACCGATAGGACGACAGCCTAGTTCATGTGCTAAATAGATATTGCTTGTACCGACAAAATTTTCTGGTAGTTCGGTCGCAATTTTTGTTACGACATGCTTTTGCCATTCATAGCTAAAACGTCGACGAGTGCCAAAATCAGAAAATTTGATATCAGGACGAGTTTTGAGGATGGCGATTTTTTCATTAAGACGTTTTTCACCTTCGCTATAAATATCTTCGATCGAAGCGTCTTGCGTAGCAAGTTTATTATGGAAATAAATTTCATTGATCTCACTCATGATGACTGTTTCCCAAAATGTCACAAGTGGCGCGGCGCCTGTAGTTGAGACCGCGAGGTCACTTCGATCATCGAGACCAACTGATACTGGAGGTAGCTCATTGTCCATTAGGTAGTCCAGATAGGCTTCACTAAATTGAGCATTACCTCTCACCTGATTATTTAATCCAGCTAGATAGGCGACTTCATCTGCCTGCCAGCCGTGACGTAACTCATCGATACGTGCACGCAACTCATCAGGGCTACAAAACTCTGATAAGAGATTTTCTCCTCGATTTTTGAGCTCGAAGGTGACGATCTCGTCAGGAATTTTTTCAAACTCTACCTGGCTCATTGTAGCCTTATAATAGTCGAGCCCTTTACTTAGCATTGCTTCACTCATTGTGTTACCTCCTGAGACATAAATTGACGTAAGATTTCGTCGGAATTCAACGCTTCAATACGTGCTTCGGACATTGCCTCGAGAGCCTTACGCTCATCATCTTGCTGTAACTTCACGGCACGTACAGCATCACGTATGAGGTAGAGTTTGACACGTGGCTCATCGTGAAATTGTTTTGCAAGATCGAGGGCGGTTGCTTTGACGCAATAATCCGTGGCAAGACCACCGATAAATACATGCACTTTTTCTTGAGCAGTCTTAGGGGCTATGAGTGTTTCAAGGGTATTACCTGCTTGGTCGTAGCCTTCAACACCTGAATAGCCATCAGTTTGTCCCATGCCCTTGCTGATGATAATGTCACCTGAGTCAATTTGTAGGGCAGGGTAGAAGTCAGCTCCTTCAGTCTCGGCTACACAATGAACAGGCCACGCGTTGAAATGAGGTGTCTCCTGTGGGTGCCAATCGCGAGTAAAGACAACAGTATCCCCATTATTTCTGGCGACTTCAGTTAGGTGATTGATTGGTGCGACAACAGCTTCTCCGTCAGTGACTGCGAGACTTCCGTTTATAAAGTCATTTTGAACGTCAACGGCGACGATGACGTTTCTGTGTGTTGATAGTTCACTCATAGTATTCTCCTTTACTTAGTGTGTAAAATACACTTACTATACTATCAACATACATCATAGTTATTGTAATGTCAACACTATTTACAATTTTTCCTCAATGAGATACGCTGTAAATACAAAAGGAGAAATACGTTATGTCTATGCCTAGAGAACTTGTACTCGTGCGACACGGTCAGTCAGAAGCAAATGTTGTTCAGAAAGAATTGCGTAGCGATATCGATACAGAAACGATTAAAGAGATCTTTATGAGACCTGATTGGCTGCAGCGGCTGTCGGCACTGGGTATCGAACAAGCGCAGCAAGCGGGCGAATGGATTCGTCGAAATATTGGTGTACTTGCGATATTTGATGTTGTCTACGTCTCACCCTTTATGCGGACTCGAGAGACCGCTGCGTATATAGCTGGTGATGAAGAGGTGTTGTTAACGCCGGAAGATCGGATTATTGAACGAGATTGGGGACAATTTGGCAAACTCTCGCGTACTGACCAAGCGAAACATTTTCCGCATACCTATCACGAAAAAGACGCCAACCCACTCTATGTCCGGCTTGATGGTGGAGAGAGTATGATGGATGTTTATGGTCGAGTTCGCGATATGCAAGGGACGCTTCATCGTGAATATCCAGATGGAAGGGTTATGATGGTGACGCATGGTGACCTGATGAATGGGTGGCGTTATGCAATTGAACGGATGTTACCAGAAGAGTGGGAAGCGCTCGATAGTAATAAGAAATATGATTTTAAGAATTGTAGCCTGCTCCACTATAGTCGAGTTAATCCTGATGACCTGAATGATGTGCGCGAACATATAAAATGGCGACGATTCATCCACACAACTGATCCGCAGAATTCACCGGATGATGGACAGTGGGTAGAGCTTCCTGATAGGGTACGTTATTCTCCGCAACAACTTCTCCAGCAAGTAGATAAATCTCCACGATTATTACGATAACTAAGCACGCAAAGACATAGTTATTGTAAAATTTACAAATACTATTGACTATATAATTTAGTAAGTGTTAAATTAACACTATCAAGGATAGCACAACAATATTCTTGGTCCTGCATCCAAGCAGTAGAGGGTTGGATCAGTCCCCCTTTTTATAGACTGATTGAAACTTTTACAATTAGGAGGTGGCAAGCAGATGTCGACAGATTTTGCAACAACATGTCAACGTATTGAGTCGGCGCAGTGGTATGGTGATATCTTTACCACCGCAGATGAGCATTCAACCAAGCTGGCGTATCGGCGATTGATGAAGACCATACACCCAGATCGTGTTGATATGCAGTATCAGCATCGAGCGAGTGAATGTGTTGCAGCACTTAGTCGTTTTTACGATGAAGCATGTGGTGCAGTGCTGGCGGGTACCTTTGGTAGTCGACCAACAATTGCCGTACTGACTTCACGTCGTGGGGTGCATAACCTTACGAATGTGCAGAAACATACGGATATGACCAATGGCTATCATGCTATCAGTACGATTGATGGCGACGATATCGTCACTATGATTAAGGTGTCGACTAATCCAAAAGATAACGACTTGCTGAGTAATGAGGCATTGGCGCTCAAACATCTGAGTGAGACGACGGATAAAGAGTTTACGAAGTTTTATCCGCAACTTATCGACACATTCATGATTGCCGACGGTCGTCGGAGATTGCAAGCAAACACTCTCGCATACATGGAGGGGTTTTACAACCTCCGCGAAGTGCGACATTATCGCCCAGATGGCCTGCATCCACTTGATGCTGCCTGGATGTGGCGACGAATGTTATGGGCACTTGGCGGCGTTCATGATGCAGGCGTGATCCACGGTGCAGTCCTGCCGCAACATATAATCGTGCATCCAAAAATGCACGGTGTGCTACTGGTTGACTGGTGCTATAGTGTCCTGTCTCGCGACAAGACATACTCGCCCATCAAGGCAATCGTCGGCGATTGCAAGAGTTGGTATCCACTCGGTGTGATAGCAAAAAATGAGCCGACGTATCAGGTGGATTTGATGATGGCCGCACGAACAGTGGTCTATCTGCTCGGCGGAGACGCTGTCAGTATGACGATGCCTTCATCTGTACCCATGTCAATACAGCGCTATCTCGTGAAGATTACGAGTGGTGTGAACACAGGTAATGCGTTTGAACTGCTTTGGCAGTTCGACGAGTTACTGCAACAACTTGGTGCGCCGTATCATCCTCGACGCTATCGAGAATTCATCCTCTAGAACAAGTACTGAAAGGAAGTGTCCACCATGGGTGGAGGTAACTGGGACATTGGGTCCTACATGCACAAGGTAACGACAGCCAAGGCTGCCGGCAAGAGTACGTTCGACTACGACATGCAAGTACGAGCTGGCAAGGTCAATGCAGTCCATGCATTGCTTGATCCGCTCGCTACGGCTGGAACAGCCAGTCCATTCGCAGGTCAGGTGATGCGTGAAGTCTGCGTGACCGATGAACATCCTGATCCGACAGCGATCCTGGTCTGGCTCGACGTCACGGGCAGCAACTACGAAGCAGCCAAAATGGTGCATAGCAAGCTACCTACACTTCAGGCCTACCTGAAGCAAGGTCAGTTCTGTGCAGATCCGCAGATCAACATCAGCGCTATCGGCGATGCCAACTCAGATCAGTATCCACTGCAGTTTGGTCAGTACGAGAGTGACAATCGACTCGATGATCAGATCGCAGCGCTGATTCTCGAAGGCGCAGGTGGCAACCAGATGAGCGAGACCTACGAACTCGGGGCCTATATGGCGGCACGTCATGTTCATCAAGAACCATACGAGCTGTTTGGCAAGAAGGGCTTCGTCTTCTTCATCGGTGACGAGACGCCCTACGATCAGATTCGAAATGACTACAGTCGTGGTCATTATCGTGGTGGTCACACACTCAAGTCGCTGACTGGAGACACACTCAGCGAACCGCTCAGTGCCAAGGTTGTTTTCGATGAGCTGATGGAAAAGAACCATGTATTCTTTCTCTTCCAGAAGCAGGGCATGTATCGATCTCAGCAGATCGTTCCTGCCTGGGAGAAGCTGATCGGACGTGAGAATGTCATCGAGCTCGAGCAGCCAGAAGTGGTCGTCGAGGTCATCGCGGCAATCATCGCTCGATTCGAGGGCGAACTGAGTGCTGATGAGACAACGAGGGCAATGATTACGGCCGGTGGTGATGCGTCAACAGTGGCATCCGCCGTCAAGGCGCTGACACGGATCACGCCAACTGCTGGTGGTCGCGTTGCAACCACAACAGGTGATCTGGGTATCACCGGAAATGGCGCCGACAGGCTCTAGTCATCTCCTCACGGTGTCGTGCTCTCTACAAAAAATGTAGGGAGCACGACACCAAATAACACGATATATTTTCATTTTGATACACGTAACGAAACAAGGAATAATTATGAGTAGCGAGAGACAATCACATGCCACGATCACGACAGATCTTAGTTATGGTGACGCAGGTAAAGGCACGACAACCGAATGGTTGGCGCATGAGTCAGATTCAGCAGTTGTTATACGTTTCAATGGTGGCGGTCAAGCCGAGCATAATATTGTGACACCAGATGGGCGACACCATGTGTTTTCACAATTTGGTGCTGGGTCGTTTTTGCCTGAGGTTGCGACGCATTTATCTCGTGATATGTGGGTTAATCCTATCAATATGAATTTTGAGGGTGAACATCTCGAAAAGCTAGGGGTAACAGATATTTGGGATCGTGTTACCGTAGATGAGGATGCGCGTATTGTGACACCATTTCATCGTGCCGGTAATCGCCTTCGTGAACTAGCGCGTGGCGCAGAACGACATGGTAGTACTGGCCAAGGCATATCGGAGGCGGTCATGGATGGTATGTTCCGTGATGATCTCACGATTCGAGCAGGCGACATAGCGAAGACTGGCCTTGTCCAGCGTCTTGAGCAACTACGCGTTTACAAACGTGATCAATTCGCCGCTTTGGGACAACTTCTCTCATGGGATACACATGAATGGGGAGCGCTTAATGACCCCGAACTGTCAAAATGGTATGCGGAAATCTACTACGAATGGATCAGTAAACTTCGCGTTGTGCCCCGTGATCATTTATCACGATTAGCTATACAGTATAGCCATCTAATTTTTGAGCCAGCACAAGGTATATTACTCGATGAAAAGCGAGGATTCCATCCTCACACAACGTGGAGCAATACCACGCCAGATAATGCCAAGCGACAGCTTGAGGATATACATTTTTCAGGCGACGTCAAAACCTATGGTATCGTACGAGCCTATACAACACGGCATGGCTTTGGGCCATTTGTGACTGAAGATGCCGGTCTCGACGAACCGTTACACGAATATTTCAATGGCGCCGGACCATGGCAAGGAAAGTTCCGTATCGGACATTTCGATGCTGTCGCCCATCGCTATGCAGCTCGTGCAGCAGGCCAACTCGATGGGCTCGTGATTACTGGCGTCGATCGCTATGATCGTACGCCTGATTGGCAATACGCTACGCGTTATCAGGCGCCGACAGGTGATGCAACACACTTTTATGAGCTTGATGATGAGGGTAACGTCAAAGATATTCGACTTAGTCGCTTTGGAGATAAGTCGTATATGAGTGATTTGACTCGCGAAATGTTTAGAGCGCAACCCATATACGAGCAAATACGCAATCCTTCACGCGATGATATCATTGAGACGATAGAGCGAGAAATGGGTATGAGAGCAATAATTGTATCTGTTGGAGCAACCGTCCAAGACAAGATTGTGTGTAACGAGGAGAGAGAACTTGTATGAGTGAACTCTTGATGTTGCGACGATTTGAGCCTAGTGACGATACTGTTTTATTTGAATTAATTGATCGAAATCGTCCATGGCTCACAAAATTTTGGTGGCAAGAACGTACGCGGACGATTGCAGATAGCGAAGAGTTTATCGCAAGCGCCTTAGCTGACGAGGAGTATAGCGGTCGTATAACGCGTGGTGCCAAAGGAGATCATTCGGTTGCTCATTATGAATTAGTCAAAGCTACGGGACAGTGACTCAAGTTCGCGACTATTAAATTCATAGAGTTTGGCGGGTCGATGAGCACCATCACGCCATAATTCATTTGTTTCATGGATAAGATTGAGTGACAAAAACTTTTTACGAAAATTACGTTTGTCGAATTCGCGTCCAAAAATAATTTCATACGTAGTTTGAAGCTGTGTCAGCGTAAAGCGCCGCGGCAAAAAAGCTGAGACGGCATTTGTGTAGGTGAGTTTAGCGATCAGTCTTTCATGGGCGTAGCGGATGATTCCAGCGTGGTCATACGCAAGCTCCGGCAGGTTATTTACCGGTAAGAAAACCGTATGCGATCCAGCTTGTCTCACGGTAATATCACGACCACATCCCATATAGGTTACAGATACTGCGTGGCCTCGTGGATCACGGTCCACGGTATCAAATGTATAGAGTTGCTCGATGTAGCTGAGTTCTTTTTCTACATCAACACCCGCTTTCTGACTGACGATACGCTGCAGTGCCGTCATTGTCGTTTCACCTTCGGCATTGTACCCACCAGGGAGTGCAAAAACACCCTTGAATGGTTCGTTGGCACGCTCAATTAAGAGCACTTCTAATACGTGATTAGTGATTTGAAAGATGACAGCGTCAACTGTCAGTGTTGGTGGAACATACTTTGATGTGTACTTCATACAATAAGTCTACTCGTTTACGATGGTTTTTCCAACATACAGTACCTGTGGTGGTTGAAGAGTAGGCATATCTATTCGAGTTTCACTACAGTTATCAGTCGATAAATCATAGAGAATCTGTCGTTTTGTGTAGCCTAAGATTTTTCCGGCAATAGCACGTATCGCAAGTCCGTGGCCGAAGATGACAATAGTACCTTTTGGATGTCGGGTATTTTGTTCGACAAGCACTTCCCACATACGATTTTGTACGTCGCGCATTGATTCGCCTGTTGGCAGGTGGCCATCGAGACCAGCAGCTTCAAGATAATCAATAATCTCAGGGGTATAGACGTGTTGGCGTTCGAGTCCTTCATTGTCACCTTGTCCCATCTCTTGTAGCCGTTCATCTTGCTCAAATTGTGCGTTGCTACGGAGTTGTTTCACGGCTAGCTCACCTGTATTACGTGCTCTCACTGCACCAGAATGTAATACGACATCCGGTGAAAAATGTCGCTCAGCGAGATTTTTGCCGAGCGCTATCGCTTGAGATTCGCCTCTCGGCGTTAATGGGGTGTGGTTACTGCGGCCGCCAACAAGATGAGGTCGAGTATTCATAACTGTTTCACCGTGACGAAAAAGAAAGAAGCGAGTCATAGGATAATTATACTGGCTTTGAGAAGGCGACTGGCATGTTACGTTTATGCCAAGAGCGCGCATACATTGCTTCGATCCGTTCACTGATTGCCTTGTCAAGGATTTTACCCTCGAGGTAATCATCAATCTGATCGTAAGTCAGGGCCAATTCATCCTCATCTGGTCTTCCAGGTCTTTCATCGAGAAGGTCTGCCGTTGGTTGTTTGCTTAGAAATATGTCGGGTACGTTTAGATATCGTAATACCTCTCTGCCTTGCCGTTTATTGAGGCCAGTTAACGGTGTTACGTCTGCCCCACCATCGCCAAATTTAGTGAAAAATCCCGTTACGGCCTCGGCGGCGTGATCAGTTCCGACCACAAGTAAGTGATGTTGCCCCGCAAGAGCGTACTGAGCGATCATACGCATACGTGCTTTAATATTGCCTTTATGAAAATCGCTAATTTGTTCGCCAGCTGTATCGAATGCGCGGATTGCTCCGTCTGTTGCATCTTTGATATTGATATCGTGGAGATAGTCGGGTGCGATGATAGTGCACGCTAATTCAGCATCGGTTTTATCGGATTGCGCGCCATAGGGTAACATTACGCCATAAAGATCGGTGTTATGTCCACTGTTGCGACGTATTTCTATTGCTCGTTTGGCAATTAATCCGGCGAGAAGGGAATCTTGACCCCCGGATATGCCAAGAACGAAACCTCGTAGTCCAGTGTGGGCGAGGTAGGCGGCCAAAAACTGTGCACGCTGCTCAAACTCCTCACTAGTGCTTATCTCTGGCTTTACTCCGAGTTCTTGTATGATAGTCTGTTGAGTCATAGTACTCCTTTCACAAATAATAGAGGATTATTTAGATAGTGTCAATAGTACACTAATATAATTTATACTTTGGTACAATTGGTATCATGACCTTTACCGACACCCATTGTCATATCCATGAAGAAAGCTTTGCTGATGCCGAAGGCGCCTACCAGCGAGCGCTCGAAGCTGGGGTGACGCGAATGATCGTAGTCGGTACTGATATCAAATCGTCAGACGAGGCGATACAATTTGCCTCTACGCATTCTAATGCCTGGGCTATCGTCGGTATCCATCCTCATGAGGCAAAAAAGGAAAATAGTCGTATCGATGAGCTACGAGAGATGATGTCGTCATCGCATAGACTTGTTGGAATCGGTGAAATAGGATTGGATTATTACTACGCACATTCTCCTCGAGAGATTCAAATTGAAACACTTGAGTGTCAGATTGATCTTGCGCTCAAATATCACCTCCCTATCTCTTTTCATGTACGCGACGGATTGTCATCAGAAGGATCCACCTCTGTTTGGAATGATTTTTGGCCAATTTTTGATAATTTTAAGGGGCTTAGAGGGGTGTTGCATAGTTATACTGATAATTTGTCAAATATGGAGAAAGCATTGACTAGAGGGCTCTATACAGGCGTAAACGGCATTGCTACATTTGCCAAGGACAAACAAACGCTCTATCAGGTTATTCCCCCTACTAAAATATTACTTGAAACAGACTCTCCCTACTTGACACCGCATCCTCATCGTGGTACAATCAACGAGCCTGCACTATTAAAGCACGTTGCCAAACATATAGCGAATCTCCAGTCTATCAATCTCCAGGAGCTCTCGCGTGCAACGGAAGCTAGTGCGACAACCCTATTTAATCTCAAATAAACACCACCAAAACCACTAACTATTATTAATCGTGGAGAGATTGACAGTGGCAACTATAACCGACAATTCGATGTTTGCTATTCCGAAATCACCTTATCAGCATGAGACATCTGTTCCTGATGCTGACCAGACATATTTTGATCAAAAGTTTCAAGAGATTACAGATGGAGCTATTTCTCAGAATCCGCTGGAAGCAAATCAACATCAAGGTGTGTTGACTGTTCAAGATATTGATCGTGCACGCCAAAATGTAAGTTTTGCATATGATACAGTTGATCAACTTCGTCGAGAAGAATTGCGCGATTATAGAGCGCATGAAAAGCGCATTAATCTCGACGAGGAGTTAATACAAACTAGCTGGATAGAAGCTGCAAAGCGTGATACGGATATAGTTGCAAGGTCTGCGGAGACGGTGAATACGTTCAACGAGACCTCACATGAAGGATTTGATCTCCCTAATATATTCAGCGCTGGCGTTTGGATTAAGAATATGCGTGCTGAAGCAATCAATGTCAGTCGTAATAACCCTGCTGACCCATATGTTCAAGCAATTGTAAGCAAACAATCCGATTACGATCTAGCTGCTTGAGGAAATCTATGAATCTTTTTCAAAAAGCCATCACCCTCATATCCGGTTCGCCAAAAGATATTAAGCGGCCGTTAAAATCATTGACTGAGCGTGAGCTCATCGAGCTTGAATCAGATATTGGGCGATATCTCTTTGGACCAGTTCCAAAAGGTAGACGCCGTGAATTTTTCTGTCTCGATGATCATACCTGGATTTGGTACGAGCAGTGGCGTGACGAAAATGGTAAGAATCAAGAGCGTACTACACGTTACGAAGTACATCAAAAAGGTATTTTAAAATCACGTGATGGTGGTAACTATGCCTATCTTGACGAAGAAGAGATGCAAAACTTTGGCATCGCCGTGAGATTGTATTACGAACAAGTCATGCGTGGTATCTACAAGCACGATCCTGCGACTGGCCAGCCACTCAAGGATGCGCCTAGCTCCGTACCTGGTATACTTAATAGATAGTATGAGTGGGAGCCCGATTTATCTGGACTACGCTGCCTCTACCCCGCTGGACAAGCGGGTTTTATTGGCTATGCAACCATATTTTATTGATCATTTTTATAATCCATCAGCCCTGTATCAATCCGCGCGGCAGGTACACTTTGCCTATGAGGATGCACGCCATCAGCTTGCTATGTCGATCGGAGCAAAACAATACGAAGTAATCATGACGGCTGGTGCTACTGAATCAATCAACCTCGCGATTAACGGTGTGATCGGACAGTATGGTGGCACTGTCGCAACAAGTCGCATTGAGCATACAGCAGTTGTGGAGTCAGCGCGTCGGCATGATGTCTCATGGATAAACGTTGATACGCGTGGTTTTATAACCGAATCTGCGGTGCAGGCAGCTATCAGCGATGAGACGACATTGGTCAGTGTCGGCTATGTCAACAATGAGCTTGGTACGGTACAACCGCTACGAGCAATCGCACAGTGTATTGATAACATACGGCACGATCGAATGGCGCGTGGTGTAAAACAACCATTATTGTTCCATACTGATGCTTCACAGGCAGCTGGCTTGCTCGATATATCTGTTTCACGATTGGGTGTAGATCTCATGACACTCAATAGTGGTAAATGTTATGGCCCAAAGCAAGTTGGTTTACTATGGGCTCGCGGCGGGATTGAACTATCCCCTCTGATTGTCGGGGGCGGTCAAGAGAAATCTTTGCGAGCAGGTACAGAAAATGTCGCTGGCGTCATCGGGTTTGCTGAGGCACTCTCGATAGCAGTTTCCAAACGAAACACTGAGTCGCGACGTATTGCGCAACTACGCGACACATTGCAACAAAAGCTTGCCGGCATAGACGGTATTGTCATCAATGGTCATCCCAAGCAACGCGCTCCGCATATTCTCCATATATCCTTTCCTCGTCTTGATGGTGAGCGGGCGGTATTTGTTCTGGATGAGCGTGGTGTTATGGCGGCGACTGGATCGGCATGTGCAGCAAACAAAGGGACGAGATCATCAGTCTTGAAAGCAGTAGGTATGAGCGACGAAATGACAGATGGTAGTTTACGTTTTAGTTTGGGACGCTTTACGACCGAAGAGGAGATTGACCGTGCAGGCAATAGTATCATCGACGTAATCAATCAGGAGCGGGGACGATGATCCGAACTATTGTGGCAATGATTGCGCTTGTCTTTGGGCTTGTTGTCTTTGTTCTGCCGGCATATTTGGGTCCCGATGATCTCAAGAAGTGTCCAAAGCCTCAAGCCGGAACCTGCGCGCCGGCAGATGCAATCGTCGCGATTAGCGGTGGTGATACTTTGGCCCGAACAGGTGAAGCGATCGATCTTTATAAAGCAGGATGGGGTGAACGGCTTATTTTTTCGGGTGCCGCAGCCGATAAGACCGGTCTCAGCAACGCAGAAGCGATGCGACGCTATGCAATTGGGCTGGGTGTCCCAGAATCAGCGATTGCTATCGAAGAATTTTCACAAAATACTGCCGAGAATGCTGTCAACACCGGATTATTTATCCATAACAACGACCTCAAAAAGATCATCCTCGTGACGAGTGCCTATCATCAACGCCGTGCCAGTCTCGAGTTTCGTTTACGGCTCGGGGAGAATGTAGAGATCATTAATCATCCTGTAGCACATGACCGACAATGGACACCGACATGGTGGTTGAGTTTTTCAGGATTATGGCTAGCATTTGGAGAGTTGGTTAAAATCATTCTCTTTTATGTGACGGCGGGAGCATTGATATGACAAAAGTTTTTGTCGGTATGAGTGGGGGTGTCGATAGTTCTGTTACGGCAGCTCTTTTGGTGGACCAAGGCTATGATGTGACGGGTGTATATATGAAAAACTGGACGCAGGACTTGCCGGGTATGAAGTGCCCATGGGCCGATGATCTTGCTGATGCAAAGCGTGTGGCTGTCCAGCTCAAGATACCATTTAGAATGTACGATTTTCAAAAAGAGTACAAACAGCAAGTTGTCGATTATATGATCGCGGAGTATCAAGCGGGGCGCACTCCAAATCCTGATATTATGTGCAATCAAGAAGTAAAGTTTAAATTGTTTCTTACCTCCGCTCTTGCCGATGGTGCAGACATGATTGCCACTGGTCATTATGCCAAGATAATCGCACAGAATGACGAAGGAAGAATGAAGAAGGAAGAATTTTTTGATCATCCTTCATCCCTCATCCTCCATCCTTCACTTTCTCGTCCAAAGGACGAAAACAAAGACCAGACGTATTTTCTCTATCGTGTGACCAAAGAGGCATTATCCAAAACAATATTTCCGCTTGGGAAGCTCAAAAAAAGAGAGGTGAGATCCATCGCGGAACAGCGAGGGCTTGTCACAGCGCGCAAAAAAGACAGCCAAGGAATATGTTTTGTGGGGTCGGTAGGGATCAAAGATTTTTTGTCTCAATATATTGAGACAAAACCTGGTGAGATTGTCGAAAAAGAATCCCAGCAGGTAATTGGATATCATGAAGGCGCGATCTTTTATACGATTGGCCAACGCCATGGACTCAATGTAGGGGGCGGTTTGCCTTATTATGTTGTTGCAAAAGATATGGAACATAATCGCATCATTGTCAGCCGTAATCTATCTGATGAATCAATGTGGCGTAAACAGGTAGAGCTCACCAATATCCACTGGATCAATCAGCCTCCACAGGCAAAAGATACACTTCATGCTCGTTTACGCCATCGTGGCGCATTACTCCCCTGTCGTTTGCAAGGAACTTCCTTGCAACTCGAGGAACCAGAGCGTGCTGCGATGGCCGGTCAATCAGCAGTGCTATATAGGGGTGATGAAGTGCTGGGTGGCGGCATAATTGCTTAGACATTCGATTGAGGTGCGCGTATACTGAGACATATAAACGAGGAGGAGCTATGGGGCTATTTGATTCATTTAAAAATATTTTTAAGCAGGCTGACGATTTGGAAAAAACAATTGACAACGCCCAGGCACAGGCCGAGATGGTGACAAAAGCTATCCCTGGAGACGCTGACGACAAATTTGTTGATCAAGCCAACAAACAAGTTGATCAAATTCAAGAAAAGTTTGATGAGATAAAACAAAATATTCCTGG